>DUNV01000007.1 GCA_012839215.1 Bacillota bacterium | reverse complement strand
AATGGAGCCCTTTACCCAACCTTACGCCGCATCGGAGGGAAGTCTATCCTGGGCAAAACGATCGTTTTCCCGGGAAGTTGGGATAATCCCCTCCTGCCATCCATCTGCTTCACGGAGGGCCAAACACTGCATTACTCCCTCATCAACCGGCACCTAAATGGTACGACCCACCTTAAATATGCCAGTATGGCCTCTGGTAGATGGATAAACAGCCTAACCCGGGAAATAACACCCTTTACTTTGCCGCTGGCCCCCCTTTACCTTCAGGAAAACCGGCTTCTCCTAGCCTGGAAAAGCCACCACAATACGCTCAGCTGCCTTATTTCTAGCAACTTTGGCAACAATTGGCAATATGCCGGCAACTGCCAACTGGGACAATACACCAGACTTTTTCGTTTGCGTACCTTTCCCAAAGGGAAAGATCAAAATACAAAATGGCAGGCAGCATATCTTTTTGCCGATGGGATCCCGCCGCAACAACTAATCGAACCAGATATGCTGGCAAATTATGCAAAAGATGCTGGCCCCCTCGAAAAAGGGTTTCAAAATCTTGATCATCTTTATTCTTCCCTGGCCACCCATGCCGGGCAAATACAAAGCATTAACATAAATTTGCAAAACAAACTGAACAAAAAGGAGCAGGAGTATTACCAGCTTTATACCAAAAGCATCAACCAAATTAAAGAATTTCAAAAAGCTGAAACATCCTTTAAAAATACTATTAAAGAGCTGCAAAATTTACTCAGAAACGAGAAAAAATTGCAGGAAGAAAAACTTGAAAAACTATCCGGGGAAATCTCCCATCTAAAAGAGGAAATGAAAAAGCTTCGGGTAGAAATTATCGATCGGGAAAACACAATAAAGGAACTGAAGGAAACAAATAGCCTGCTGGAAAAAAGGAACAAGGAATTTCTAGATAAACGTCCATATTTTTGGCAAAAACTTTTTCGATAGCAAAACCGGAATCAATATAAAACAGGCCAAAAAAATAGCCTGTTTTTGATCCCAGTCAATAATCTATATTTTAAGATTGCTTTGTCGTAAGCTGTACTTTTTGGGGAAAATGACATTTCCATTGCTGGATTGCAATAATTGCCGACAATCATCCTCCGTAAAACCCCGGCGACCTAATCTTTCCCGCAAAAGTCCTTCAGACGATCTAACCATATCGATCAATTTATTTACCCCCTTTAACCCTTTTCTACGCATTAGTATCCCACGACAACATCTGCGTCACGCCGGCGGCACGGCCGGCACCCCACTATTTTCAACAATTTATAGGAGTTGCAGCATCCCTTAAATCAGATCCACGAAAACTCCACTGTTTAACATGTATCACATCACCCTTTTTGTTTCCCAGAATTTTTTTGCACTCTTCCAGGGAGAAACCACGGCGGCCAAACCTGTTTTGTAGAACCTGTTCCGGATTTTTTAGGACATCAACCAATCCATCGCGCCCTTTCTATTTAGTAGTCCGTAACAGTATATGAAAATGGGCATAAAAGTGTTATTTTTGAAATAGTGTCTGTGAAATTTCAGCATTTGGGACAATTTTATGATAGATAACCCGCTGTTTAAGTTTTGAATGCTGATCATAAATGTCGATCCTAGCCGGCAACAAGGTTCTTTTTTCCAGCCAAATTTCTTCATAGGCGTGATCTCCCTGGGCCACCTGGGGTACAATCCGCAATAGGTAATAAAAACCTTCCCCGGTTTTTTCCACCCCCAACAGGGTGCTTTCCCGGGAGCCTGCCAATCCATTGAGAAAAGTATGTAGCAAAAATGGAGTTGGAGCCAACTCCTGCGCGGTAGAACCCAGCGTAAATTGATCGCCTATTTCCGGACTAAACAGCCAGGTTCCTTCACCATCGGAAACAATTGTCTGATCAGCCACGGTATCATCATCAGGATGGATAGAAAAAAAATCAATCCGGAAAAAATGCGGATTTCTGAACCAAACCCGCGCAAAATACTCCCGGCCCTCATCTCCCCGCCCGGGTTCTATTTCCAGAAGAAGATGGTAACTATCGATCTTTTTCCCCTGTCTAAGCGTTTTGGCAATAATTTCCCCTGCACTTAGGCTTCGGAAAAAATAGAAGTAGAGGAAACCTGCCAGCAGCGATACCGCGACCAATAATGCCATCGCCACCCTGATTGGTTTCGACACCATAGCCGCCACCCCCAAACCATAAATACCTACCCATATAATGTATAGATACTTCTGCCCTTTTTATAACCTTATTTCAGAAGATCATCTTTTATGGGATAGGGCATGTCTAACGAAGGAGGCCGGCGACAAAATGCGCTGTTGAACGCCCGAGGGATAAAAGCAAGGAGATCTCCGGCCAGATGCCCCCTTGCGCCATTTTGCCCAAGCAATAAATCCCCGGCCAAGCCATGGAGGTAGACCCCACAAATAGCCGCCCATTTCGCAGAAAGGCCCCCGCAAAGCAATGCCGCTATCAGGCCGGTTAAGACATCCCCCGACCCTGCCGTAGAAAGAACAGGGTTTCCTGTGGGATTAACAAATATTTCCCCATCGGGGACGGCCACAACAGTATGTGCCCCCTTTAGAACAACAATGCTGTCCCACTGATATGCTTTTTCCACGGCTATCTCCCACCTTTTCTGCTGAATGTCAGCAGTTTTCATGCCTGTTAGGCGAGCCATTTCTCCCGGGTGGGGGGTAACAATAACAGGTGCATTTTTTTGCGCGAGGAGATCGGTATCGGCAGCCAGTGCCCCAAGACCACCGGCATCAATGATCATGGGCACGGAAATTTTATTGAGCAAACCTTTAAGCAATTCCAGCGTTTGTTGGCCTGGATCAAGACCGGGGCCAAAAGCCAGGGCCTGGCACCTGCCTGCAAAAGCAACGATCTCCTCCAGGCCGCCGGGTGTCAAATTACCCTGACCATCTCCCGGAAAACCCTGAACGATTACCTCCCTCAGTTTTGATTCTAAAATATTCCTTATTTCTTCGGCAATCCCCGCATAAACTAGGCCGGCACCGGCACGCAGGGCCGCCTCCCCGGCCAAGGCTGCAGCGCCGGTCATGCCCTTGGAACCGGCTAGAATAAGTAACCTGCCGTAGATCCCTTTATGGCCATCCATCACCCGCGGGGGCAGTTTTGCCTGTACCATTGCACCTGTTACGAGGTTTTCCCCACCGGAATGAACGTCCGTTAATTTCCTAGGTATTCCTATATCGGCCACAAAAACCTGTCCGGCATATTTGGCACCCGGAAAAAGTAGAAGGCCCCTCTTGGGAAGTGCAAAAGTAACCGTATAATCCGCTTTTACAGCCTCCCCCAGAACTTCGCCTGTATCGGCAGAAATACCGGAAGGAATATCCACCGCCAAAACTTGGGCCGGGCTTTCATTAATTGATCTGATAAGATCCGCAAAATCCCCCGTTACCTGGCGACGTAATCCGGTACCAAGAAGCGCATCGACGATAAGATCCGATGCTTGCAACCCCGCAATAAGCCTGAATGGATCGCCTTCTTGCACCAGAGAAACATCCCTGCCACCCCTTAGGAATAAATCATAGTTAATGGCAGCATCCCCTCGATAAGAGGAAAGAGCACCCATGGCCCAGGTTTCGACATGGTAACCTAGCCTAAGCAAGTGCCTGGAGATAACAAAGCCATCCCCCCCATTGTTCCCACGGCCACAAAAAACAACGATTCTTCCCGTACCAGCTGGGGGAAACAGCTGGCAAATCATGGACACAACATGCAGCCCGGCGTTCTCCATCAGCACAACGCCCGGTATGGCATAATCATCCATGGCTTGGCGATCGATTTCACCCATTTTTTTACCGGAAACAATTTTCACCTTTTGTTACACCTCCATGTGCTGCACCCACATAAAAGTAAGAAGTATGAACTATGCAAGAATTCCCTATAATAAAATGAAAACCCTTTAATTTCCTAGCCTAACATGACAATATTGTGGGTATTCCCAATGGCCTTATCCCTCCATTGGTTTTGGGTATCTCTACCCACTTTACCGGCAAGATTCCTCCCTTTCAAGGTTGATCCTGTTGTATCACTGAACTGCGCAGCCCCTTCGCTCCGGCCCCATTACGGGCCTTCTTCACTACCACAACAGGCTGCCAAGTCCCAGTGCCTTGCATCGGTACCTTATCCTCTTAAAGAGGCCTCCTTCTTGGATTTCTCCCTTGACATCAAAGCGACAGGTTCCCACGTTCACAACCATCCCCATGCTGCACTTGTGGGTGGGTTATTGCATGGGTTTACCCGGGATAGGGCCCTTTACACCCGTAAATGTATTAACCCCTTGGGGCAAGGAACTGCCTACTGTGTTCGTTTCGTTGATTTTCTGCAGGTTGATTGTTTCTGTGTACCGTTTATCTTCTTCCTGTGCAATATGCGGGTGGAAAGCCGCGTCTAGGCTTGCCGAGATTATCAGTGCAATATCTTCGATGAGGACATCGATCTCCTTGGGCGTAACGATCAGATCCCCTGTGAAAGGATCGAGAACTTCCCTAATAATATTTCTTTTTTCCTGCCAATTCATTTTCTGCATAATACCCGCGAAAACATTTCCCTGGGGGGATTCCTTTTTCATTGCCTCGGCAATCTTCTCCATGCTATCTCCAGCGATGGTCACAGCATCAACAACAGTGGGGACCCCAATAGCAAAAACGGGAACGCCCATCGTTTGTGAGTTAATAGCCAAGCGCCGGTTCCCTACACCGGAACCAGGAACAATACCCGTATCAGAGACCTGGATAGTAGTATGCAGGCGGCTCATGCGGTGAGCAGCAAGTGCATCCACAGCGATAATAAGATCTGGCCTAACATGTTCGGCGATACCACGGATTATCTCTCCCGTCTCTATGCCGGTAATTCCTAGAACCCCGGGGGAAATAGCACAGACAGAACGATATCCCTCCCCCAATATTTCCGGCCTTAACTTGAGAACATGCCGCGTTACAAAGAGCTCCTGAACAACCCGGGGCCCGAGGGCATCTGGGGTGACATTCCAATTTCCCAGGCCGATCACCAAAACGTTTTTCTGGCCATTAAGGCTGAACATACGCCTTAATTCCTTATAGAAAACCTGGATGACCTTGTCCTGCAGAGCGGTATTCTTTTTTTTCAACCCGGGAACTTCCAGGGTAAGATAATTACCGATCGGCTTGCCCATGCGGGCAGCCCCCTCCGGGGTAGCCACAGATACCCGGTGGACAGTAATGTCTTCATCGCCTTCCTTCTCGGATAGGACCCCTCCGATTTCCCCCTGTGCGCTGACAACCTCATGCGCCTCCAAGGCAAGATCGGTACGGATATTAAAACCGGGGATGAAACCGCCGGATCTGCCTTGCCCTCTTTCATTTTCTCCCGAAAAATTATTAACCACTGTGTAAGACCCGCGGGAACAAAACGGTCAAAAAACGATCTGTCACACCATCCTGCCAGGTTTTTTAACACAGCCGCTTTTTTCCCTGCGGGTAGTCCCCCCTTTTCGGCTTTTTTTTAGCTTAACCAAAACAGGGGCGCCATACACATTTTTATGCCTGCTTTCCTGGGTTCGGGCCAGGTGTACGTTCCATATAAAGGCTACGGCTGGGCAGGGCCAGGGAAACACCCTCATTTTCCAGTATTTCCAGCAGCTTATAGTTGATATCCTCCCTAACCCTAAGATGCTCCTCCTTGTTTGTAGCCACTGTGAAAAAGTAAAAGAAGATGTCCAAACTGCTCTCATTAATGATTTCAAAAAAAACATAAATTGTTTCCGCATGTACCCCCGGATGGGTTTCCAGCAACTCTCGCATCAATTGTACACATTTTTTTAGTTTCGCCGGGGGGGTAGAGTAGGATAAGCCCAGATAAAAATCGACTCGCCGTTTGCCCATGCGCGTCCAGTTTGTAATCGGCTCATCGGCCAGCATTTTGTTAGGCACGGAAATCAAGGATTGGGCAAACCCCCGGACCTTTGTACTTCTAAACGTTATATCCTCCACTATCCCCTCCACGCTAGGCGTGGAGATCCAATCCCCTATGGTAAAAGGTTTATCGGTAATAATCACAACCCCGCCAAAGATGTTGGCAATGGCATCCTGGGCGGCTAGGGCCACAGCAAGCCCCCCCAGCCCCAACCCGGCAATAAGGCCACTGATCTCATAACCCCATTCCTGGATAACAATGCTTAGTGAAATCGCCAAAATTATTGCTTTGACTATTTTGCTAAAAAAAGGTACAAGAATGCGATCAATTGGCAGGTTAAATCTTTCCACTGTAGTTTCTGATAGATATGTTCCTGCAAGATTATATATGCCCCATGTGAACAGGAGGATGAGGGCAACCCTCAGGGATCTGAGCACCAGAATATTTTGCTGCTGGCTAAGAGGCAAAATGATCAGAGCGAAATAAACACCCAAAACGATAAAGAGGACACGTAGGGGGGGGCCCAAAGCGCGCAGAAATACCTCGCCCAGAAACGCTTGGGAATCACGTGCCAGCCGGAGAATAATTTTCAAAACATAGGAAGTTAACACCCTGCATAAAAGGAGAAAGAATAAAAAAACCAGGACTGCAAAGGCGGCATTCATCCACCAGGCATTTTCCAAAAACATAACTATTTTTTGCATTTCAGGCAAGATTAATCCAACCTTTGCGCCATCCAATAATAATGCTCAATCAATGGGAAGAAATATGATACCAACTAATTATCTGCCCGGCTGTGGCCTGCACGTTTTAGGGCGTACTGCCTAGGGTTCCCCATTTTTTTTCAATTCCTGCAGGGCCCGGGCTGCTTCGATGACCAGATCGCAGAGATGCGAACAACCTTCAGGGCCCGTTAGCTCGGAAATAATCTTTTTCCTGTTTCCCGGAAGAAGTTGCATCCCGACAAGTTCCTCTAGTTTGGGTGCCGCCTCCCCACAGATAGGATTGGGAAAACGCAGAAAATTTCCCGTAGCCTCTTTCAGAAGGTAGGGGTAATCCGGGGAATTTAAAACGTGCATGGAAAGTGCCATCTCATGAAAAGAATCGCTAAGATGGCCATGTATGTACAGGGACTCTTCCCCCTCCTTGTCTCCCCCACCTTTCTTATCAAAAATGAAAATACCCCTGTTCCGGCTGAATAGAAAGTCTTGCCTTACCTGTCCCTGGGTATAGGAATATTCTGGCACATTTCCAAGAGCCTTGCTATAAAGTATGCATGAATCCGCATATGATTCGCTAAAATAGTTGTCATATTCCTTTAACGAGGAGTAACCCCTTTCGGGGAGCAAAAAAAGTTCCGCCTGAAGAACATTGGTAATGAGCTCCAAAAATAGGTTGGCGAAATGTTCCCGCTCAGACATTGGCGGAGCTACCCCTGCCCCGCTATCACTGCCGTCCTGATCCATTTGCCCGGTAAAGGCCGGGGCCGGCCTTGTTTCGCCCCATCCAAGAACCGCCTTCCTTAGGTTTCTGGCCTCCTTTAGGTATATGCTCCGGCCATTAAGAAATAGAAGTGCCAGTGGTTTAATAACACACCGGGTGGAGCGGGGTCTTTCCAGGATAGCTTCTTTAATAGTAAAATCCTTGATCGATAGGAGCAACCCCAGGCGATCTTCCCCGGATGTTTCCTGCAAAATTAGCTCTATCTGTAAAAGATCGCTGCTTTTACGGTGTATTTTAACATTTAAAAAACGCTGCCACAAAACACGCCCGCCCAGCTGGTAAGACATTAATAATTTTCTCCTTCCAAGTGCCCCTGTAAGCTAAATTGCTACTCACTTACAAGATGTTTTTACAACAGCACCGTGCCATGCCACAAAAGGCAAAATTTATGGTGCCTAGGCCTGCAATATTTCCTTCATTTCTGTTGATGGGGCCACCCTAAAAAGCGGGTAGAGCGGATTGCGCCGATAGATCCCCAGTACGCTTTCATGCATGCTCTCAGAAAAAGCGGCAGTACAGTCCTCAAGCAAGACAACCTTAAAGTCGTGACAGATAGCATCCATAACAGTAGCCAGGATGCAAAAATTGGTGGATATGCCTGCAATGGCACAAAGCGTAATCCCCTGGTCATGAAGAATTTTTTCCAGGCCGGTACCAAAAAAGGCTGAAAAACGTGGCTTGGGCTGCCAAATATCTGTTTCGGGGCGGTAATCGAGGCCATCGGCAATTTCCGCCCCGGGGGTGCCTGCCAGCGAGTGTGGTTTCATACGTCCTTTAAATATAAAATCATCCTCGTGGAAAGCGTCTGTAGAAAAAACGATGGGCCAGCCATGCTCCCTGAACATTTTACAGAGATCGTTGATGGGAGCAAATGTTTTTTGGGCAAGCGGTGTGATGGGAAGGGGGTGATCGGGGTTAAAATTGTCCTTGACCAAATCGATAACCAACAATGCCGGTTTATCCTTAGGTTGCCGCTGTTCCATTTTACCAGATCCTTTGCATCTAAAGTTTTTTGGCAAAATTACCTTTGTCACGACAATTATAGCAACGCCGGCCAACCCATGTCAACATACACCGACAAGGGCGAAATGGCAGTTTTAGCAGTTTCCCCGGCATTAGGGGCTCCTGTCCTGTTCGCTTTTTTCCAGAACAGAAAATTTCCAGCCACGAAAATCCTTTTCCGACTCAACCATAACAATTGGTCTTTCGGCATTCCTGGCAAAAATAATTTTGCCTATTTTCCCGTCCCCCGTTGTAAAGCAACGCGTACTGATATCGGTAATTGATTTGGCAAAAAGCTGTATAATCTCCGGCTCAAATTTATGAAACCAGTAAGGCCTTTCTTCGAAGGTTTCTTCCTGGATACTGTGAAAAACAAACTGATTGTATTCATCGCAGATGCCTAAAACCTGCGCCCAAAGATGAACCTCATTTGTTCCTTCAGGAAAACCAGAACCATCCAGGCGTTCATGATGTTGCCTGACAGCACTGATAACATCCTCCGGCACATCAGGGTCCAGCGACTTAAGGAGGTTTACACCAAACCTGATATGTTGTTCATCATTATCCGCAAAATTTTTAAGACCCAGATGGGCAAAAACTGTGGCCTGGCAAACCCGATATATATCATCAGTACCCGTTTTCACTTGCTTGAGAAGGATAGCCGTCTGAAGAATTGAACCAACAATCCGCGCAGTTAAAACTGTCATTACAGGAACACTATGAACAATAAATAGGTAGTCGTCGACATGATCGTAATTTTGATGTATAAATTTTTTTATATTTATGCGACAAAGATCCCAATTATAATTATTTTCCTCCTGGACAAAGGCATCAACTGCCTTATAAAGGTTATGGTATGCCTCTTTTTGCATGGGGGAAATAAACAATTCCGGAACATCCGAAACTATTTGCTTAACATCAATTATTACCTGTTTCTTTTCCTCTTCAATAATTTCCAGGTATTCATAATCACCCCGCCCGGTAATAATGGCAATCCCCAAACTTGAGAGCTTTTGCCCCTTACTTAGCAATCTCCTGCTAGTCTTTGCATCGAAAACATCCTGGGCCAACCTCATGCCAACCCTTAGATCCTTGAGCTGAACACGCATATAATTTTTCTCCTTAACCCCTTGTGTTGGTTTTACAGAATACATTTTTTGATATAGTATCATAATTTAATTCTCTATTAAGCAAATTTTTCCTTCATTGTCCACCAGGGAATAATGGTTCTACACCCTTTCTTATAATTGCCGGATAGGGCATATAATTGTCTATCGAAAGCAATTCCTCGGTTCTTTCACCATCGGGGTGGGTTATCGCCCTCCAAACATCCACCCGCCCACCGGGCGAACCCTCTTTCCTTACCATTTCACCTGGGCCCAGTTCACATGTCTCCTCAATACGCAAATTCGGTTCTATCAGACTTCTCTGCCTGGTAATAATCTCAATTTTTTTCTGCAGCGGTGTCCCGGCCATGGCAATAGTTATTGTACCGTTTTCCACATGGGTACTGATGAGTATGGAATGTTCGCAGGTATTTTTAAACTTTAGATCACGACTTCCATAAAACACTGTAGCGTCCCGGCCTGGGCAGACATAACCCGTTTCAAAGTAGTGGTGGTGCCTTTCCACTATTTGGAGGCCGGCCAGCAGGGCCACATTATAAAGGGTGGAAGCAACCTGGCAGATGCCACCACCATACCCGGCAACATATTTTCCACCCTGTATAATAATCCCTTCACGGTAGCCTTTTTGCGGCGTGGTGTCACCAAGAAGCCCATTAAAGGAAAAAATTTCTCCTGGAGCAATGATCAGTTGATCGAGCTCCTTTGCAGCAAGGGCAATATTATGGCTGCGGTTAATATTGGAGGCATCAAAGGCTGTTGAAAATGAGGTCATCCCACCAACTATTCCCTCCCCGGCCAGATACTCCAAAGTCAGATCCGGGGTTAACTTTTCCATCGGGACAACAATAATAGGTGGCACGTCCTTTTGCTCAAGATTTAAAATTATTTCCCGGGCAAATTCTTCTTCCTGTATGCGGTAACCCATTTTTTCCGCTATTAGGGCAGCGGACTTGCTATTATAATAGGCCTTTTCCGCCCCCCTCTCGAAACTTTTTTTTAAACCTTCTATTGCCCCAAACAACCTTTTTGTCTCAATACAATAGGATAAGGGAACCCGAACACCTTTCCTAATCCGTACCCTATCGAAACAATTTAGTGGCCATGGATGTTCCCTGCCCTCCTGTAGGGACAAGGAAATGATTTGCCCGGGAACAAGTTCTATACCCATTTCCTTCAACGGTAATGACCTACTACTCCCGCCCGGCCCCTCAAAAGTCATCTGCAAATTGTTGAGGATCCTTTCCACTTCAGATTGGGTTTTATGCGCCAGGTGCACATCCTTTATATAAACCCCGGGATAAATTTTTCCTACATACCGAACATAATCCTGAATACCTATTAAAAGAAATATACTTAGCAGTATTAATAGCAATCTACCTTTAAACCATTTTCTAATACTTGCAGACAACCCCAGAAAGACTTTGCCTTTTACCAACTGTAACATACCTCCAAAAAAACACTGGTACAGTATATTAGGAATTCACCAGCGGGTATGAGCAAATAATCCCCCAAAAAAAATAATGACCTAGAAAGAGGTCCCGGCAATAACGTGAAAATAAGACAACCCCTCATTACATTAATGAAGGGCTGTTAGGGGAGGAGAAATATCCTTTGAAAATATTTTAGCGCAGCTCAGTAGGTACAAATAGATCGACCACTCCAATGATAATAGCCGCAAGCAAGGCCCCCAGGACGGTAATACTCATCCCGGGAACGATAAATTGGGAAATATAGATAACCACTGCAGCCGTTAAAAAACCCACAATGCCGCGGTTTTGAGGAGAGACCCTTTTGCCGAATAGACTTTCAACAACAAATCCCAGCACTGCTATCACTACTGCAGCAATCAAGGCCTGGCCAAAGGAAAGCAGGGCGAAGCCAGGGAGAAGAAAACTTACCAACATTAAAACCAGTGCCGAAACAATAAAACGAACGATTAAACCGACCCAACTGGACGAACGCAAGCCTCTCACCTCCTTAATTAAAACCCCCGAGGATTAGTTCCTCTTAGGTAGCATATCCATTCAATATAGTAATATACTTCTTAGAAAAATAAATTCCAATTTATTGATCAAAAAAACTGCCCTAGGAGCAGTTGCCTTTTAGAGGGAAGCATGGTAAAATGAAACCTGCATAAAATGGAGGTGACACGATGGCCAACACAAAATCCGCCCTGAAACGCATCAGGCAAGCAGAAAAAAGGCGGCAGCGCAATAAACAGATTAAAACGCGAATCAAAAGCACGGTACGGGATTACCTAAATTCCCTTGGGGAAGAAGACAAGGAATCTGCCCATCAAAAATTGATTTCAGCAATTAAAACGATTGACAAGGCTACTTCCAAGGGCATTATTCATAAAAGAACCGCCGCCAGGAAAAAATCCCGGCTGGCCAAAAAACTAAACAAGGTCCAGCAGGTCGGATAATACATTAATACATTCTGGAATAAGAAAGGCTATTGGAAATCCAATAGCCTTTCTTATCTAATCTGCCCATTTCTAACCATCCCTTTTGCACTTTTCCTTGCTGCCCCAAAGAATCGGGCCGCAGCCCGAGCAATCCATGCACTTCTCTGCAATACTG
Source organism: Bacillota bacterium (assembly GCA_012839215.1). GTDB lineage: Bacteria > Bacillota > Dethiobacteria > DTU022 > UBA8154 > DUNV01. The sequence goes on along the minus strand of DUNV01000007.1, from coordinate 14,311 downwards.
GTATTGCAACGGGGGCAGCGGAGTGTTTCTTTGCTAGGCAGACTATATCCACATCGAGGGCATTTTTCTGACGTTGCTTTTACCATATTTTAATTTCACCTTTCCCCTAGTTTTTATTGGGAATCAAACCATAAACAGGGCCAGCCAACCCCCAACAAGAAAGGCAGTCAAAAAAGAGCCGACCCAGATCAAAAGACCATCCTTGATACCCCTTTCCTTGAATATGACCAGGACAGAAGCAATACAAGGAACAAAAAGAGTGATAGCTACCAGCGAAACAAGGGTCTGACCGGTATTCATATTCAACGAATAAAGGCCAGCTGCCCCAAAATCCCTACGAACGATACCCATGATAAATGCTGTGGCAGCTTCCGGAGGCAGCCTCATCCAGCCCGTTATCAGGGGGCGAAGAAAGTTTTGGATAGTATGAAGAGATCCGGAAATATTTAAAAGGCTTATCAACAGGGCGCCTAGGGCGAATAAAGGCGATGCTTCCTTGATGAAATGCCCTGTGCGATGGTACGTTTTTTTAAGAACATTTTTTAGCTGCGGAAGGCGAAGAGGCGGCAAATCAATCAGCAAATCAGTTGAACGTCCGGGCAAAACCCTGGCCATGATTAACCCCAAAAGCATAAACACCCCTATAATTACAGCCAGATAGAGGAAAAGGTAACTGATCCCCAAGGGAGCAACCATGCCAAAAATTACGCCTAATTGGGCAGAACAGGGAATAGCGATCCCCAGAAGGGCTGTGGCAATAATGCGTTCCCTTTTTGAACCCAAAAGCCGGGTGGTGATCGCCGCCATTGTTACGCAACCCAACCCCAAAATAATAGGAATAATGGCCCTCCCATTTAACCCCAGTTTGACCATAAGACGATCGGTCAGGGTGGCAATTCTAGGCAGATATCCAGAATCCTCCATAATGGAAAGGCTAAAATAAAACCCGGCAACAAGCGGCAAAAGCAACCCGACAAGATAAACGACAGTTAATGTAAGCACCCCGTATTCCCCTGCCAGAATATATCCTAAAAGGGAATCGGGTGAGAAAACCCTCCCGACAATATTTTCCATAAAGGGGCAGTAATAATTTTCCATCACCACACCCTCAGTGAAATCAACCACTATCTGGGCAATAAACACACCGATAAAATAATACATAGCTAGCAGGCTGATAAAAAGCAGCGGTATACCGGGGAAAGGTTGAAGCATAAGTTGTCCAAGACGCGCAGACAATGAGGCACCCACGGTAGTTTCCCGAATAGCCATTTCCATAATCTCGTTTACCCTGATGCGCCTTTGCATATAAATCTCTTCCTGGCTGCCCGCTTTTGCAGAAAGCAGAAAAGGTGCTTCAATAAGGGGATCATCTTCCAGGTAAAGAAGCGCTTCCCCGACATTGGAAAAGAAAGGGGATACAGGTTTTAGCAGAGCATCAATATAAGGCACCTTTTTCCCCGGCCTTGCTCTTTGCAGGGCATCCCTGATTTCCTCAATTCCTTTTCCTTCTATGGCAACTGATGGGATAATGGGGACACCCAGCTCTTCCTCCAGAATTTCAATATCGATCTTCACGCCATTTTTTATGGCCTCATCCATCATATTCAAAGAGACAACCATGGGCAAACCCATATCAATGATCTGCTGTGTAAGAAACAAATCCCTTTCCAGGTGAAGCGCATCAACGATATTGATAACGATATCGGCCTGTATGATAACATCCCTGGCCACCTTTTCTTCATCGTTAAATGAAGAAACACCATAGATACCGGGTGTATCTATAAGTATGTCTTTCCCCAGGGAGCCATGACTAATATCCACTGTGGTCCCCGGAAAATTAGAAACATCCACGTATCGATTAGTTAAAGCATTAAAGAAAACTGACTTGCCAACGTTGGGATTACCGGCAAGCACGATTTTTTTTACTCCGGATGGAATTTTTAAAGATTTATTGATTTCAAGAAGACCCATCCTTTTCACCATCCTTGCCACGAAAAAACAAAGCCTCAATACAACAAAATACCATGAAATGATCGTTTTTTATCGTTATATTTTGGCAACTCTTTCGACAGTAATGTTTTGGGCCAGCCCATGTCCCACGGCCAGCTCCTGGCGACCTCTGCGAATAATAACAGGCCCACGTGGTAACTTTTCGGCACAGATTACCTCCGCGCCCTCCATGACACCAAAACGAATTGCTTTCATTCTCATTTCGGAATCATCTATGCTGCGAATAATAAGTTTTTCACCTTTTATGGCCTGGGCAAGTGTCATCTCCCATCCCCCCGTAAAAAACACTTTCGAACAATATAAATAAACACATATGAGACTCATTCTCATTTTTATCTTAGCGGACGACTGGTGTTTTGTCAACTCATATTTTGAAAACTATTCAAATAGAACAGGTTATATTGTAAGTCTAAGGATCATCTGTTCAAGGGCATCTTCTGCGTCAATTTGCCCGCTCTTAATGGCTACATCTGTTTCCTTTAAATAGAAAATTATCCGGGCAATAGAATGTAGCGTATAGTTCTTAACCTGATCCTGTAGTTTGTTAAGAAGGAACGGTTGTACCTTTAACAGGGCCAGAATTTCACGGCGCGAATAATTTTTGTTACCCAGGGAACCCAGTTGAAAGAGTAGCCTGAACTGCCGGGCAATCATGGCCAGGATGATCAGCGGATGCTCGCCCTGTGCCCTAATTCCGTCCAGATATTTTACTGCCTCTTCCATGTTTTTACGACCAATGGCGTCAGTTAATTGGAAAACATTGCCTTGGCTGCCCCCGGGAACCAGTTCACGGACAAGTTCTGCTGAAACGATCCCTTTTCCTTTGGTATATAGCTTTATCTTTCTAATTTCATTATCTAAAAGTGTGAGGTTTTCCCCAGTTCTTTCCACCAATTCCTGTGCCGCATCCTCATCGGCCTGTAAATTTTCCTGTGCCAAACGGCCTTCCACCCATCTTAAAAGGGCGGCTCCCCTAAGTAAAGGAAAATCAACGAGCTTCCCTGCCTTTTCGACAATTTTGACAATCCTTCTACGCTTGTCCACCTGGGAAACAGAAAAAATAACAATGTTTTCCGATAAATTACGCCTGAGTAACAGATTTATGGCATTTTCACCTTCATCAACTTTACCCTTGCCGGCAGGTTTACCCCTACCGGTAGATGAAAAAAATGGGGAATTATAGACCCAAAGAATCCTCCCCTCGGCAAGGAATGATGCCTGGATCGTCGCTTGTTGCAATTCCTCCACGAGGCCGGGAAGCCCCCGTTTAAGGTTGCCAGCATCAACTTTTTCCATGGAAAAGCGTTTGCCCCTGCCCTCCAAGGTGGAAAGTATATCCTGCAGCAGTTCCTTTTTGAGATATTCATCCGGCCCGTTAAACAGGTAAAAAGCAGCTATTTCTCCCCTGCGGATTCTTTCGCCAGCCTGGCGAAAATCCATTTTTCCCCCGCCTTCCTACCTACTTTTCTATATAGTACCATGAGCCCCCCCCCGGGTCAATGATCAAACCATGGGTTTGGGAAAATGTGATATTGCTAGGCATCAGCATTATTTAAAAATTTGTTGTCCCCGGCGCCATGCTAACCGGTCCTGTCAATGATGATTCATCCCAGGCCTGCTGGCCCTGCACCGGTTCTAAAACTGATCTATATAAATAGCGGGGCGGCTCTTGCCCCAAAATTTGGTAGGCCCGGACTAGATGTTTGCGGAAAAGTCCTTCAAAGGGAGCAGCCAGGTGGTAGGGCATGCTATCAACCCACCATGGGAAATCGCTGCCCTCCGCAATATATATATTACGCAGTGCTTTCTTTAAATTTTCCATGCCCTCTTCCCTCTCCTCAAAACCTTGGATCATTAACCTTGCCTCCAGTAAATAATTCCAAAGGGTATTTTTGTTTTCCGTGCCAATCCAACGGGTCAAATTATGGTCTACCCAGGAACCCGTAGCCAAATGGGATATGGGCCTACGCGGCGGATTTTCCAGCAAAAATTCGTTGACAGTAACCGTTTTTAGATCCGGTTCAGCTAGAAGCTGGCGGTAAAGCGTATGAAGAAATTCTGTTTTATCCCCCTTATACCATTCCCAGGCATTTTCCCCATCCAAAGCAATTGTAACTAGATAATTACCCGGGCTATGGGCAAGGTTTTCGCTGATCCTTTGTAAACGATGCACCAAATCCCCGGCTGCCTCCCGGGGGGGAAGATGCTGATAGACAAAACCGATGCGATCGGAAAGATGCTGATCCCGGAAAACAATCGGCATTTCGCTCCCCCCGCCGTAGGCCATATATGGACTATAGAGAACCTCAGGGTTGAGTACGTGCCCGTAGCCGTCCCGGTAAATTTCCTCATTCACAGATTGGGAAAGAATTTTTTCGTCGGAAACAGTCCATTTAAACCCCTGATCAGCTAGAAGGGAGATCATTTCAGGACTGACAGCCTGCTCCGGTGGCCAAAAACCTGAGGGCTTTTCACCAAATATGGAGGTATACTGCTCAGTGGCCATTTCAATCTGCCGGGCTGCGTCTTCTTTAAACTGAAAGCGCTGGGGAAGTGGGAGGCCAGGTGTAGCTCTCAGGGCAACATGGTTATCCACCAATAGTGGTATGATGGGATGATAATAGGCCGTTGTCATGATCTCAATTTGCCCATTTTGCTGCAACTGTCGGTGGCGGGGAATTATTTGACTCATAATATCAAATTGTCGGCGAATAACCTCCTCCTTTTCTTTCTCCGTGAAATTACGTCCCTTTTCTACCAGATCCCGTAAAAAGGGTTCATTTTGCCGAATCTCGGGATCAATCCAGACAAGGTTAAACCAGACCTGCAAATCAAGGTAATCCTGGATGGCAAAATTTTTTAAACCCATTTCCACATCCCCTGATTCGCCCACCCGGCCTTGGCGATCGAGTAGTTGGTTATAGAATGGATATGCCCCGATAACCTTATCCCACTGAATATCAAAATAGTTCATTAATAAAAATTTTTTCTGGGCCTCGCTTAGTTCCCCGGCCTTGCCCATAACGCCCAAATATCTATCCTGCAACCCGTGCAGTAGATACCCTTCAATTTGTTCCAAAAGCGAAGGACTGAGGCTAAATGTCTGTCTAATTTCGGGATATTCCTCCAATATAGCCACCATTTGTAAATAATCCTTAGAGGCATGTAAGCGAACCCAGGGCAGGATAAATTCATTCCGCCCGGTATCTAGATAATAGGGTTGATGCTGGTTCCAAACAAATGCGACAAAAAGTATTTTCCGGGACATCATAAAATCTCCTTTGGTTCAACTTTTTAGAGCTCCGGCCATTTCTTTCCTGGGCATTCTCAGGTAATCGGCAGCCTCCTCTGGCCTAGTCACATTAATAAATGTCCCCGTAGCCATTTCCCACCCGGCCACGACTGTTAATTTTGGTATAATCTCCAAGTGCCAATGGAAATAGGCTAGGGGCGGGGTCCGCAGCGGCGCCACATGTAGATAGAAATTATAGGGTGGATCCTCCAATTTTTCCGCTAGTATGCCTAGAAACCTTTTCAGAAGGGGGGCAAGATCCTTCTCCCATCCCGCGGGGCTAACCTCCAAAGAGGAATAATGCTCACGGGGGGCAATTATGGCGCTGAATGGCAGGGGAGCCGCAAAAGGAATATAAGCAATATATCTGTCGTTTTGTAAAACAACCCGCTGGCCGGAGGCTTCTTCCATTTCAATGAGGGAACAGAGCAGGCAACGGCCTTCTTCCAGATAAAAGTCATGCGATCGTGCATACTCCTTGTTCAATAGTGGCGGTATATAGGATAGTGCCAAAAGTTGGCAATGTGGATGCTCAATAGAAGCCCCCGCCTCTTTTTTATGGTTGCGGAAAATTTGCACATAGCGAAGTTGCACGTCCCGGGCCAGGGCCTTGGTCCTTTCTTGGAAAGACCTTAGCACCATTTCCACTTCTCTTACACTCAATTCAGCCAGATGCCTATTATGCCATGGTGTTTCAATAATTACCTCATGAACCCCATAACCCTGGTGACTAAGGAAAAGTTCACACCTGGAGGAAGGCATTTTGCGCGGTGCATTCGGGTCCCTTTCCAAAGCCGGAAATTTATTAGGGATAACTCGTACATCCCAATCTGTATCATCTAGATATAATTCCCCTACCCCTTTTCCCGCACCCTCACTGTTTTTCCCATTTTTCCTATATACCAACACCTCCGAGGGCGTCTGGTGTTCATTCCCCGGGCAAAAAGGGCAACTGTCCACCCTGGGGGGAGGAGCTTCCCTTTCTTCCACCTTGGAGGCAAAAGTTTCCGGGCGCCTGGCCCTTTCGGTTGCAATGATCACCCATTCACCCGTCAGCGGATCCTGCCTTAAGATGGGCATAGTTTTATATTTTCACCAACCTTTTATCTTCCGTTCCCTAGTATGGTTCGGCATAACTGACAAAGGGGAGCTTAATGGAAGCCATGTTGTTATAAACCATTAGGTAACGATCGGCGTCCTTATCCCAGTTAAGGCTCTATGACATATGAGGCAAAATTATATTGCCCTTTGGCCTTCATTTTATACAATATTACCGGTGGCTGCTATAAAAAATCCCTCTAGGGATATAATACCTTTAAAAGAAAGGAGCGAGAGCAGATTGCATGATGATATTCCCAGCTGGGAGGACTTAGATGGAGGGGAAATTCTTCCGCTTTCGTATGGGGAAGATCAGCTGGTCCTACTCACCAGGGATCCATACTGGTTGTTTGCCTATTGGGAATTTAACGAGGAAACCAAAAAAGATGTGGAAAAGACCACCCGGAAACCTTGGGGGGAACTTGAGTTTGCCCTGCGGGTACACCGCTTTAATAAGGGGAACAAAAAGGAAAGTTATTATGATATTAAAATCGATCCTTCTGCTTTAAATTGGTACATTCAGGTTGGCGTTCCCGATAAACAATATAAAGTCGATTTAGGTTACTATCCACCGGGGAAAGGTTTCGTTCCGGTGTTGACCTCCAACCTGGCATCAACACCCAGGGATAATTTAAGCGATATTATTGATGACAAATGGCGCCTGCCTGATTGGCAGGCCAGGCGGCTCTTCTGGCGAATTGCCCGGAGCAGCCTAAGCTCTATGGAAATGATGCTGCACCGTGAAAAACACTATCGGGAGGTAAAGCGGAAAGGAGGTTTACCAGTTGACTAAAGGCTACCTGGCATTAATTTTACATGCCCACCTTCCATATGTACGCCACCCTGAATATGCCTATTCCCTGGAAGAAAAGTGGTTCTTTGAGGCAATTACAGAGTGTTATATCCCCTTACTCAGCGCTTTTCAGGAATTGGAAAAGGATGGCATCGCTTTTCGCCTAACTTTTTCACTCTCACCGACCTTGCTGGCCATGATGGAGGATCCTTTCCTGCAGGATCGCTATGGCGATTACCTTTCCAAACAACAGGAATTGGCCCATAGGGAGGAAGAAAGAACAGGGGGCGATCCAGTCTTCTTTCCTCTGGCACGTATGTACAGGAAAAACCTCGAACACGTTTCCAGCTTTTACAACGAAAAGTATGGAAGACAACTGGTGAGGCCCTTTAAGGAACTTCAGCAAGGCGGGTACCTGGAACTGATCACCTCCTCGGCAACCCATGGATTCCTTCCCCTTCTCTCCGTACAGCAGGAGGCCGTTTATGCACAACTCGCCGCGGGAATAATGCATTTCGAACAGGTTTTTGGCACCCCTCCCAAGGGAATTTGGCTTCCCGAATGTGGTTACGATCCCCAATTCGAGGAAATTATTGGAGAACTGGGGCTGCACTATTTTATAGCCGCCACCCATGGGGTTTTATATGCCTCGCCCCGGCCGAAATATGGGGTTTATAGCCCCATCCTGACCCCCAGTGGTACAGCAGCCTTTGGTAGGGATCCGGAAACATCACATCAGGTCTGGAGTGCCAAGGAAGGATACCCGGGGGATTATAATTACCGGGAATTTTATCGGGACATAGGGTTCGATCTAGATCTTGACTACGTGGGAAAATACCTACACCCACCCGGCCTGCGCAGCAATACAGGTTTTAAATATTACCGTATTACAGGCCCGGATAACCATAAGGAGCCCTATAACCCACAATGGGCGGCCAACAAAACATGGGAACATGCCGCCAATTTTATCTTCAACCGGGAAAAACAAGTGGAATATTATGGGGGCCTAATGGATCGTCCTCCGATCGTTGTCGCACCCTACGATACGGAACTTTTCGGCCACTGGTGGTTTGAAGGACCACTCTGGCTGAAAAATCTCTGCCGCCAGATATCGGGCAACCAGCATCTAGAAATGATCACGCCCGGGCAGTATCTCGAAAGAGGGTACCCCCTGCAACTTTCTACTCCTAATGCCTCCAGCTGGGGCGATAAGGGGTACTATGAAGTATGGCTCAACGGGGAAAATGATTGGATTTACCGCCATCTGCATCAGGGTGCCAGGCGAATGATAGCCCTGGCCTCAGATTTTCCCAACGCAGAAGGAACCCTAAGGGATGCCCTTACCCAGGCAGCCAGGGAACTGCTACTGGCCGAGAGCAGTGATTGGCCCTTTATTATGACCGCCGGAACCATGGATATGTATGCAAGGGCCAGGCAAACGAGCCATATGGCCCGTTTCCTAAAACTTGAAAGACAAATTCGTAACAACAGTATTGATACATCATGGCTAAGAAAGCTGGAAAATGCTGACAACCTTTTTCCCCAATTGGATTATCGCCTCTTTCAGCCTATGTCAGAAACGCTGCCCGTTGAGCGGGAAAAACTCCCGGCCATTTGATTGCTGTAAGAGTTCCCGTAATATCCTAATCGCCTACCAAGCATGGGCCCTAAGGCCCATGCTTGGTTTTTGGCCATGATTTTGTTATTTAAAGAAACCCCATCAACCAGTAAATCAAATCGGATAAATCGCCGCAGCCATCAGCCCCGAAACCGCCTGCGCTGTTTTCCGATACGTCATCTGTAACAAAATAAGTGCGCATGGATGCTGACACGGCGGGGATGATATCGTTCTCCATTTCGTTGCCGACCATGAGGCAATTGTTAGGGTTTACCCCTATCCTGGAGGCCACCTCCAGATAATAGGAAGGGTGGGGTTTGCTTGAATACATATTCTCGTATGTAGTAACCAGATCCCAAGGGAAATCCCCAACTCCAGCCCAGTTCATACGATCGCGAATGGCCGATTCGGGAAATACCGGATTCGTGGCCAGAACAATACGTAAACCGAGATCGAGGGCCTTTTGCACTACCGCACCAGCCTGATCATGAGGCCTAGTCACCCTGGCGATACAATTAAAACGGTGCGCATAAAAATCATTAAGCAGGGGTTCTAAACTGGCAGCTTTTTCCTCACCAATTCTCCGGCGAAAATCCTGCCAGAACACCTCGGCATTGGTTTGCCTCACCTCCCGCTTTTGGATCATTACGTTAGTACTGGCCAGCAATGCCTTGGTAAAATGCTCCGGCTCTACCACGGGTGCTGCCGCCGTGGAGATTTCCCGAAGGTACTCATTGACAAATTCCATGGTATCCAGTTGCAGCAGAGTACCATCTAAATCGAACAGTATTGCCTGCAACACTTGGGTATCACTCCTAATAGGGTTATCGATATCTTCAGTATAGCATCACTGCAAGTAAATTGTAAACATTCTGGGATGCGAGCAAGGGCAGTTCCTTCATGCACCAGTGTTGGCGCGTATCGGCGCACCGTGGTACAGAGGGGAACCTTCATGCGTGTACCCCCGGTTTCCTTTTTAGGCCAAAAGGGTTAAAATAGAAACATCCCCCAGGGAAACTTTCCCTTGTTGGCAGGAGGAATTACATTTGGATTATATACTTTGCGGCCTGATAGCACTTGGAGGGGCAATTGGAGCTGTTGGGAGGTTTTTTCTTTCCACCTGGATTTCCAGTAAAGATGCCTTCATTTTCCCTTGGGGAACCTTTGTTGTCAACGTTCTAGGGTGCTTTATCCTGGGCTTTATTTACATTGTTGGCACCGAAAAAATGCTTATCGGCCCTCAGGCAAGGACTTTCCTGGCTGTGGGAATGATCGGGGCTTTCACTACATTTTCCACATTTGGCCTGGAAACAATAAATCTGATTAGCTCGGGGAATATTAGAATTGCATTATTTAACATTTTTGGCAGTGTAGCCCTGGGGCTGTTAGCTGTCTGGCTCGGCATAGTGTTTGCCAAATTAATTCTAGGGTAAATCTTTCCCCCGATACTGTTGCCTAGGGTATTTTAAGGCATTCATTTTTATTTTTTCCCTGATAGCACCCGACAGATCGATTCCGGTGGCATTGGCTGCCGCCAAACAATAAATTACTACATCAGCCAATTCCTCCTTAAAGTGCTGCATTTTTTCCCCTTCTAGAGGCTCATCCCTATTTCGCCACTGGAAAATTTCCATCAGCTCAGCAGCCTCAATGGCGACTGAAATGGCCAGATCCTTGGGGCTATGGAAAATTTCCCATTCCCGTTCAGAAACGAAAGCACGGACAAGCCTTCGCAACCCTTCCACCGTAGTATGCTGATCGTCCATCACCTTGCTCCCCCCTAAAAAATTACTTCCCAATTACTTGGTTATCATTGTTACATGCGGTTGAATATAGCCTTTTAACGTTGCCAATGTTATACTAATAAAATGAAAAAAAACTGTAAAACAGGTGGAACCCCACGGTTGTTTTACAGTTTCATATAAAATTCTTTACCGGGAAATTGCAGGCAAACAAATCTTTATTTCGCTATCGCTGATTGTCTCCCTGCCTGTAAAACAGTATGCCGGGAGAACAGACTCCTGTTGTGTCCTTCCATCATCAAGGTGAAAGGTACTAAATTCGAACCTGACATCAGTAAAAATAAGGGAAGGTCTTGAGGAAGAAAACACGGTTAACTGCTGTGCCTTTAGGGCCTGCGCAGGTGTCATCAGTGGATAATAACCCGCCTTATTATAAGATCCCTTTTCCTGATAGTAATAACCCAGGATTGTTCCCGGTTCCTTGCAAAGAAGAACCATAAGCGGATGCCCACTGCCTTTTCCACCAGATTGGTAAAAAATTTCCGCAAAGTTGCCCTGCAGGGTTTCCTGGATTGTAATTTCTAGATTATCCCCGCTTCGGACCTCAAAACCCTCATTTTTAAGCATCCTGGCGGCCCAGGTGGCCGAGCCGAATTCGGCCTCCCTTTCCGGCGTTGTTGCAGTAGCATATTTGCTGTTTGGCCGCAAGACGGCCTGGGTATTTTCATGTGGGGACTTTTCCCCTTCCGTGTCGCCAACATGAAGTGGTGAAAGAATTACCGCCCCCGCAAGATGAAAATCACGCATTTCCCCTTCGATCTGGAATTTTGGTTTTTCCGGAATGGGTGGTTCATTTTGCCCGAAACCAGATTCGAGGATTTCCTCCTCAGGAAATACAGCCTCACCACTTTGCGGCCCGACGACTTCAGGTGTACCCATGGGACCTTCCATCACAGGAGAACCGGGCCATGTTTCCTCTGCAGCGGGATCACCCGTTTCCTCTGAATCAGGTTTTTTGCCGGGTGATATTTTCCCGGGGGTAGCACTATGAATTCCTCTTTGGGCAGTTTGTTCCTCATAAGCAGGCCTCTGGGGATCAGCCACCCTGCCGGGGGGATCTGCCGGTTGATGGGAAAACACCGCCATAACGACAATGATCAATGTCGCTGCAATAAATGCGAAGGAAGAGCGGAATCGGCTGGTAGGCCCCCAAAGATCCCGATAAAACTGTTTTAACCATTTATTGGTAAATTTATCCGACCAGACAGCGGCCTGCAGCTGGGGTACTTCTCGCAATAAAGAATCTCTTAGTTCACTTTGGAAGGATGAAGAGGGTTCTGCCTTGCCCATGTCAACCAGATGCCAGGCAATTTCTTTAAGTTTATCCGTTTCTTCCCCGGAGGCAAGATCCTCTAGCGGTAGATAAAGCTCCTCCAGGATCTTATCCTTTTCGGTTTCCATTGCCTAGGGCCCCCCTTCCATTTTTTTACGCATATTTTTTAGCCCCCGGAACAAAAGTGCCTTGACAGCCCCCTCATTCCGGTCCATGATATGAGCAATTTCTTTTATTTTTAACCCCTCCTGAAACCTCAGGAGAAGTGCATCCTGTTGATCCGGGCTAAGGGTACGGATGAGCAACAGCAGTTCTTTCTTTACAGAATGCTGCATAACCTTTTCCTCGGGATCATCCCCTGTGGAAGGAAGGCTTTCCGCCCAACTTTCATCAAGAAGAACTGGTGTGCTCTTCCGGTAGGTATCCACAAGCTGATTGCGGGCAATGGTGTACAACCAACTAGCAAAGGAGCGTTCACGCCATCTAAACTTTTGGATATTGGCCAGAGCCTTATAGAATGTTTCTGAAACTAAGTCTTCCGCCAGCTGTGTGTTGCGCACCCGATGGTAGATATAATTATATATTTTAGGAAAGTAGTGATCATAGAGCAACCCGAAAGATTCAGGGGTTTGCTGCGCCCTGGAAACGATCTCCTGCTCAATATCCTCATTTAGCAAATAGACCTCTCCCAATCCCGAAACCGCCATCCCCTGCAACCCTCAATGAAACCACAGGCCCAAGTATATCTATGTAGATAAGGTACATTTATTTATCAAATAATGGCAGGAGGGCGGGGGTTTTCCGTTATAAATGCTTGCCGATAGTACAATTCTCCTTTAGCTGACATTTCTCCTGCCTACTACAACTAGGCCATCTTTTCCCAATGTTTTTTAATAATCATAAGGCTTATTTAATATGTATAACGTTTTAAAAGCAAAAAGGATGCTCTTTCAACATAATTTTTCTTTCCTTGCTGGAAGAAAATCATTGAGCAGCGCAAGAATACCCTGAACACCAGCCGCCTCCCCAAGTTTAGCCCCAACAAGTGAAACCGTTTGGGCCGAGGGCCCTAGGGCCATTTGTGAAAAATAGCGGCGCAACGGGGCAAAAAACAACTCACCTACCCCCGCCATACCGCCACCAATGATAACTATTTCCGGATTAAACATATTAACAGCAGCTGCCAACCCCTGCCCAAGATAAAAGGCGGCCTGATCGATAATTTCCCGTGAACGCTGATCCCCCTGCCTGGCTGCCTCGAAAACATCAATGGCCCGGAGGGTTGTTTCATCCACCATTTCCTGCAAAAGTGTCGGTATCCCTCTTTTTAATAATCCACGTCCCTCGCGTTCCACAGCCCTCCCCGATGCGAGAGTTTCCAGGCAGCCGCGGTTCCCACAGCCACAAAGAGGTCCCTCCCGCGGGAGAATGGGAATATGGCCGATCTCCCCGGCAAAACCCCTGGCTCCATGGGCAAGTTTTCCATCAACGATTAGTGCTCCGCCAATGCCTGTTCCCAGTGTTACAAGCAATAAGTTTTTCTTTCCCTGCCCGGCACCATAAACAAATTCTCCCCAAGCAGCTGCATTGGCATCATTTTCCACAACCACGGGGAGATTGGAAAAACGTTGCAGCTGCTGCATAACGGGATAATTTTCCCAGCCGGGAAGGTTCGGTGAACCCCTAATCGTCCCTTCCTGCCGATCATAATAGCCGGCCATACAAAATCCTATTCCTTCCATTTTCTCTAGCGATATTGAAAAGTAATCGGCAAACCCGGCAAATAGATCCTTTAAAATCACCTCGGGCCCCCTGCCGGCTCTAGTGGGAATCTTTATGCTTTGGGCAATGTTGCCGTTTTCCTCCGCCAGGGCGATCAATATTTTTGTTCCCCCAAGATCTACCCCAATCCTACGGGCCATCTTCTTTCTCACATCCTATCATTTCCCTAAAGAATAGAATAAACATTTTACCCCGCAATTATTTCCGGTAAAATATTTGAAATTGATTAAATCTTATAGAAAATGCTTGACAGAACATTCATACTATGAGATAATATGATTGCACAGATTCCGAGGGGCAAGAGGGTGTTTTCCTGATCCTGGCTCATAGAGCAGACCCTGACAAGTGAAAATCATCAGTAGTTTTCCAAGCAGGGATCCTTAGGGTTAACATTATTAAAATGTGCTGGGAACCACCCGGAAAGGTCAGTTGGGGTCTGTGTTTTTTTGTTTGCCGGGATCCTTTTCCCTTAATACTGCCACCACCTCCAGGTTGCGATACCGTTCCTGGTAGTCCAACCCGTAGCCAACAACGGAACAATCAGGTATTTCAAAACCATGGTAATCTACCGGTACATCGACAATACGCCTTTCCGGTAGATCGAGAAAGGCACAGATCCTAAGGCTGAGGGGGTTTCTTGTTT
>DUNV01000086.1 GCA_012839215.1 Bacillota bacterium | reverse complement strand
CCTTGGCAAGGCGATGCTCTACCACTGAGCCACTTCCGCACAAAATGGTGCCGAGACCCAGAATTGAACTGGGGACACGAGGATTTTCAGTCCTCTGCTCTACCGACTGAGCTATCTCGGCATACTTGGCGGAGCCGACGGGAATTGAACCCGCGATCTCCGGCTTGACAGGCCGGCATGTTTACCAGACTACACCACGGCTCCAGCTGATTCCAAGTATACACAAAAGGATTTAAAAAGTCAACTATTCGAGGGAAAATTAATGCTTATTTACTATTGGCATAATAGATTAGGCTTTGTAGTTCGATGCTCAAATCGGCATTGCGAACATAAACGGAATCAGGAACATGCAGCTTGCTCAGGGAAAAGTTTAATATTACTGAAATTCCACTGTTGGCAATTTCACTGGCTGCTATAGGGGCTTGTTCCGAAGGCACGGTTAAAAGGGCAACCTTTACTGCATGCCTCTTCGCAATTTCTTTTAGTCTGGAAATATGCATAACCTCAACATCAATAATTTTTTCACCAATAATATGTGGATCAACATCAAAAACGGCCACAACGTTAACATAAGGGTTTTTTGTAATATTATAACGCGTCAGGGCAATACCAAGGTGCCCTGCACCGACAATAACGATATTGGTATGTTCATCAAGACCAATAATTTTTAAAATTTTCTCGCGAAGAAAACTTGTGTTATAGCCTGTCCCCCTGGTGCCAAATGCGCCAAAAAAAGCCAGATCCTTACGTATTTGTTCCGCTGTAAAACCCGTTTCATCGCTCAATTCCCGCGATGAAACTATCTCAACATCGTTTGAAATAAGGTTATCCAAAATACGCAAATAAACAGGCAACCGCCGGATAACCAATTTTGGCGCGTTTTTCTGCTCCATCTTTACCTACCTCCTTTGCCCCCGCCACCCATCTCCAAAATATATTTTTCGATAAAATGCGCAATCTTTTTGCTATCATCCCTGCAGAAAAGGGGAATGGACTTGTCCTTAAAATAACGAATCGCCCCCTCCTCCTCCTCCCTGGCATAGACAACAGCACGTAAATCCCAAAGAGGATCGGGATCAAGCCGTTCCTTCTTTTCTGACCAGAGAAAAAGCTTGGGGTAATCCCTTTTTTTATAACCCTCGAGGATTATTAGGTCCACATCCCCGCAAAGTGGAAATAATTCCTCTGGAAACTTTTCGCTTTCTGTTCGGCGAAAAAGCGCAACCCTTGAAGGTGAGGCAAGGATTACTGCCTGGCCCCCCTCTTTCTGGAAAAGCCATGTATCACTCCCCGGGCGATCAACCACTCCATGCTCATCGGGATCATGCTTTATTACTGCCACACGATAGCCAAGTAAGCGAAGTTCACGTATTATATTTACTATAAGCGTAGTTTTGCCGGTACTTCCCCGCCCGACAACAGAGATAAATGGTACCAAACCAGTCGTCCCCCTAAACTAAATAATATTTTAACATAAAAGGGCAAGAAATGCAGAACTTTATTAATATAATTTATTGAACAAATTGATTCATAAATCTACCTAGTGCTTGGCGGGGCTTGCTTTTACAGGAAACAAATGTTACACTAATTTCCAATAAAATACGTTTCCCTTTACTCTTCATGAACCCTTTTTTCAATGGCCACAAGCACGGGAGGATGATTCGGCCAGTTCATCATTTCATACAGCAAAACGTCAAAGGTATCCCGGCGTAGCCTGGAACAGTAATGCAATATCCTCTCTTTTTCCTCCATGCCCCCGGGATGGCCGGAGTAAAGAACAACCGTGGCGATCCCCCCGGGTTTTAACCTTTCCAGACATGTCTCCAAGGCGGGCAATGTCGTTTCCGGTCTGGTTACAACTTGGCGATCTGTTCCCGGCAGGTAGCCCAGGTTAAACATTGCTGCGGAGATTTTTTCTTTGACATAGTCGGCCACCCTTTCATGCCCGGAACGGATTAGTCTGACTCTCGATAAAAGGCCTTCCTTATGCAATTTATCAGTTGTTCTGGCAATTGCCTCATCCTGTATATCAAAAGAATAGACCTTTCCCTGGTTGCCAACCAATCCGGCTAAAAAAAGGGTATCATAACCATTTCCGGCGGTGGCATCCACGACAACATCGCCGGGGAAAACGCATCCGGAAATAATATTTTGGGCCATTAGAAGAGGTTTTTTTATTACAGCCATGGGAAAAGCTCCAAATACCTATGATAAGGAGAGGCGTTCCAATTGAAAAGAAAGAGAAACTCCTTTTATCTATTTATCCTCATTATCTCTATTGTAGCCTTTTTTACTGCGGGATGTAAAGTTTCTGAAAAAACATCCCTTTTGCCTACTGTGGAGGATCCCAAAGAGTACAATAACGCGGAACTTGAAAAGGAACCGTTACCGCGGGGTTTTCCTTCCCCCTATACTGGAACCCCCGTAGATAAGGTTTTCCCGGTTCCCTTTTGTGTATTGATTGAAAATCACCCATCGGCCCGGCCCCAGTCTGGTCTAAAAGATGCCGAACTCGTTTATGAGCTGCCAGTCGAGGGGGGCTACACCAGATTTTTG
>DUNV01000085.1 GCA_012839215.1 Bacillota bacterium | reverse complement strand
TTTTACGGGTGTTTGTCCTGCTTTTATTGATCGCCTTAATTTGTTGCTGGGGCTTTTTGGCCCTGGGACAAGCTGCTGGTGTTTTTTGGTCTACATACGTTATACCTTCCCTTCTGTGGATCGGTGTCGCCGGCCTGATCAAAATTTACCCCGCGGCCAGGAGTGCCGCTAAGCCCAGATGGAAAAAGTTACTTTGCTGGCTGGCCTTGATCAGCGCTTTCATGGGCATTTTAGCTGCCTATGGGGCCGGATTGCTCGATGGTTTTGGTAAAAGCCCCTATGATCTGAGCCTGAGGGGTATTACCATTAACTTTCTTTACCTAGGTGCCATGGTGGCAGGTATGGAAACCGGTAGGGCCTGGTTGCTTGGCACAGTGTTCCGCGAACGTCCCGTGGTGGGAATAACCCTTGTCAGTCTTTGCTACTCCCTATTTTGGTTTTCTTTGAGCAGAATCACTGCTCTTGGGGAAGCCCTGGAGGCAGTCAAATTTATTGGCAGTATTTTTTTACCCGCAGCGGCTGAAAATGTTCTGATATCATATTTGGCCTTCTGGGGGGGTGCCCTGCCGGCGATTATTTACCGGGGGGTTCTTCTATTATCCCGTTGGTTTTTTCCTGTATTGCCCGACCTGGACTGGATTACCCAATCCCTGGCGGGCACTTTTGCCCCGATCCTTGGGCTAATTGTTGTTCACCAATTTTTGATGAGCGAGCTATATAGGAGTAAGAGGAAAACAAAGGAGGCGGGAGGCCTCCTGGGCTGGCTGGTTTTTAGCGTGGCCAGCGTGCTCCTGATCTGGTTCTCCATCGGTGTTTTCAGCATTTTTCCCACAGCTATCGTCAGCGGGAGCATGCTACCTGAAATTGGCATCGGTGATGTGGTTATCATTAGGAAGACACCGGCCGATACAGTGGGCGTAGGGGATGTCATCCAGTTCAAACGCGGCTGCATCAGGGTTGCGCACCGTGTGGTGGAGATAGAAAATGATGATGAGGGCAGGAGAATTTTGTGGACCAAGGGAGATGCTAACCGCAGCCGCGATGCGGATCCTGTTTTGCCGGAAGATGTCATTGGGAAAATAATCTACCGGGTACCAAAAGCCGGTTGGATAAGCATGATAACACGGAGTCGGGATAGCGATTTGATGATCGAAACAGGCAGGTGATAAAAATGAAAAAAAAAGTGTTTAAGAGAAAGACCAGACAGGGCCTGATCGCTGGTTTACTTATTATGCTAGCTTTAGCGTTGGCCGGCCTTTGCTGGAGCCTTGTTCGCCCCTTGGAAATGGAAGAAGAATACCAGGCATTTTCCTACCGGCAGGATGCCAACATAGATTACCTTGTGGGTCTTCACCCTAACGGGTTGTATGACGAGGCGCAGCTTGCCCCCGGTAGGGCCTATATTACATCGCTGGTAAACACCATTGATGCAAATTTTACCTATCGTTTTTCAGCAAAACAGGAGGCGGAAATCAGTGGCGAATACAGCATCATTGCCGTTATGGAGGCTACTGCGGGAACCGAAAGTAGTGCCCTATGGGAAAAAAGTTTTGTGCTGCATCCACCGCAAGCTTTTAGTGCGGCCGGCAAGGAGTTTACCCTGCAGGAAAGTGTTTCCATACCGTTTTCCCACTATTATGCCTATGCCAATGAAATAATAGAAATGAGCGGTTTTAACCCCGATGGGCTTACCCTGAACGTATATTATGATGTTAAACTTTCTGCCGATACCCCCGGCGGGCAAGCCGAAGAAACGTCCATGCTGCAAATGACCGTGCCCCTCAGGAGCAAAGTATTTACAGTAGGCGGGAACCTGGAAGAACAAAAAAGTGGCGATCTTACCGCAACAAAAACGACCGCTGCCCCCTACTATGAGGAAACAAGACTTGGTTTTGGCCTTTTTGCCGTCTTGCTTGTTTTGCTGTTAATTATCACCTTGCAGGTGACTACTGCCAAGGAAGAAAAAAATAGGATCATTGGGCAAAGGGTCAGACGTCTTTTTAGAAGGTACCAGGAACGGATAGTCAAATGCACCGGTGCAATGCCGGACCTGGATCAGCAGTATGTTTTAGCGGTGGGTTCGTTCGACGATATGTTAAGGGCCGCTGATGAACTGGAAAAACCGATTCTTTACTTTTCAATAAGGGAAAAGGGAGAGGAAACAGGGCATTCCTTTTTTGTTATTTCTGAACAATATATTTTCAGGTATAACTTGGGGGAACCCCCTAATCTTCCGGCTGGCAATCTTTCCCGCAAACATGCGGCCCGTTTTTCCACATAATTATCTTCGGGAGAGGATGTAAAAATGAAGGGGGTAACATTTCCGTGAAAATTGTTGTCATTGATGATTACCCGCTGGTGCTGAAGGGGATTCAGCAGATCATCAGCCTGGAAGCTGATCTGCAGATAGCCGGCGTGGCCATGTCCTGCGATCAGGGTCTTGAACTAATTAAAAGGGTAAGGCCGGATTTGGCCATAATTGGCCTGAGCCTGTCCGGGGAGGGTGGGCTAAGGTTAATACGCCAGGTGAAGATCTTTCACCCAACTTGTTCCTTTATTATATTTACCTCCAACATTTCCAGAAGTGATATCAGGGCGGCCCGGGTGGAGGATGTCAGCGGTTATCTCCTTAAAAGCGCTTTCCCCGAAGAATTTATAACTGCCATCCGCATGGTGGCCAGGGGTAAGCGCTATTATGATCCGGAAATTTTAGACGATGTTTTGGGACAGGAAAGCAACGAGCCCTTTGCCGGGCTGACGGCCAGGGAGATAGATATTATCCGGGCACTGGCCCAGGGGTTGAGCAACCGGGCTATTTCTGAGGAATATTGCATCAGCGAAAATACAGTTAAAAAACATATTAGCAATTTATTGGGCAAGCTGGAGCTTGAAGACCGCACCCAGGCCGCCCTCTATGCCTTTTCTCAAGGGCTGGGCCCCGGGCCGGGCTTCGTCTGAAAGATTTTATGGTTGAAAGGTTCCCGGACCCTGCCGGTACTCCCCACCATATTTATTGCATGTGCCATTATTATCTGCGATATCCCATATTTCCATCCAACCCGGGCGGTGTGCGTGGGAGCGTTCCCATGCCGCCGTCTACTCCTTTTGTAGTAGATAAAAATTATCCCCTGGGGTTAATGAAAATACCTCCAAAGAGTGGCGTTTTTGAATACATTTCAGGATAAGATTAAATAGCTTGATCATAGTATCGTTTTTTTGCCCGGCCATTTGATGGCAGGTTCCTGGGGGGGCAGCTGTCTGAATAACAGGAAAGAGGGGTTGCCTTATGCAGGATTATTCGATAGTGGATTATGATCGTCTGGAAAAGGAAATGAAGGGGATAAAAGGTGCCAAGGCAGTTTGGCGGCGCCTGCTTTTACTGCCGAAGTTGATCTTCAGCACCGGGTTAGTGTGTTTCTACCTTTTCGCGGCTTTAATGGCCTTTTTCCTTATGCATCATTATATTACGGGTGAAACCCCCTCTCTGTTCGGGCACCAGTTGTATATTGCCGGGGATGACAGTATGAGCCCTGTATTAGCCGAGGGAAGCCTCCTTTTTGTTCAGCCCATGGATCCGCAGAACATTGCCGTAGGTGATATTATTGCCTTTCGCGGTGTTGGTGTAGGCCAAGGGCTTTTTGCCCACCGGGTTACCGGGGTGCATGGAGAAGAAGGCGGCCTGTGGTTCACAACCCGCGGCGATACTCATGGGGCAAATGGTACGGTTCCTGTGTCGGCCCAAGGTTTACTGGGGAAGGTGCAATATTCCCTTCCCTTTCTTGGTCATGCTATCAATTTTGCCGGGATGGGGACAGGCCTTCTGGCCATGGTCGTTTTCCCGCTAATCCTACTGGTTGTTTTTGAGCTGCGCAGCTTTCTAAAGATATCGGCCAGGATAAAGGAAGAGAGGGGAAAACTGCGGACCCATGGCGGGCATATTATGTTAATGGAGCCGGAGCCAAAGGATAGCCCACCCGTACGGGCTGTGACTCCCTCCGCCAAGGCAAAGGTGAAGGCCAGGGTACTAAGGAAAATAAATGGCAGGTCCCCCGCGGGATTGTCCGGGATAAAAAATATCAGCCACCGGGAGGGAAATAATAACGGTTCCGACTGCCACGAAACGCGCGCGACGATCATCGCATTTAGGCGCAAGGCAACCGTTGATGTTCCAGGTAAAAACCCGCTGGTGCAGGCCAGCCATACCCCCAACCGTTATTTCCGCTCCAAACAAAAGGCCGAAATTATTGGGCGGCGAAAACGTTACCCTAATTCCAGAACGAGAACTATTGCTCGTTCTGCCTACCGCTATGTGAAAAACACTGAAAGATTTCCTACCTGATGCACGAACGGGTTGAGGCCTAGGCTCGTTGCTGGTGTCAGGGTTGAAATATTAAATTAAGGTGTTCAATCTTAATCCCGTTGCTAAAATAACGCCGAGGAGGTGTTTCGAATGAGATTGCGCTTGCTCCTTAAATTATTGATTATCTGTCTTGCCATGGTCATGGCTGGTGGAACAACCATGGCCTGGTATTCCCTACAGATAAAAAAGACTGCCGGTGAAGGTGATGTCGGGGCAGGGCCAGTTTTTACTGTCAATAAAAATGGGGCCCAAAAGATCATCACCATGAACCGAAACAAGGCAGATTGGAACAATATCCGGTTCTGTGTGGCGGACACCAACGGGATCGAAACGCCTTACCACCAGGCTGAATATGCGGCTGCATCTGCCATTCAGCCTGCGGACATGCCCCCTTGGCCGGAGGCGATAGAATCTGGAGAGGAATGTGACCTTCGGCGCATTTCCAAAAGCCCGCCGATCAGAGCGGGGCCGGAGCCGAGAGGTCCATTGTGACTGGGTTGCACCCGGGGCATTGAGCAGGTAGCAGGATTGGATAGGATAGTGGAGTGCCATTTTTGTGAACAAGCCTTCGATGGGTTAATGTGGCCCGGGACTTAGCCATGGCATCCCGGGGAGAAGTAGCCCCCGAAGGTTTATCCAGGGAACTTTGTTAGATCGGCAACCGGTAGTGCAGCCGGTTGCCGGGGCCCGGATGTGCGATGCCTGTAGGCCCCTGAAGGTTGATAGATAGGGATCGCCCCTCCACGGGGCAATAGGGAATCGACGAAAAAGGCCCCAAAAGAAAGCAGGCGCCTCGTTCTTTGAAAAGGGATGTAGATCGGTAGCAAAACTTCGTTTGGGGAAGTTTTGTAAGACTGGTATAAATTTATCAGGCTGTTTGCCGGGGCTCGGAGTGCGGGACCTGCAAGTTGCCCCTTTGAGCGTATTATAACGGGGATTGCCCCTGCCCGGGGAAGAAGACGGGGAACGCCGGAAAGGGCTGCCGGAAAGGCCTCATAAAAGGACGGGGGGTATTTACAAAAAGCAGACAAGGTGAGTTACCCAAATGATCAAGCATGAACCCAGGAATAACGGCACAGGTGCGGTTTGAAAGACCGCGCGGGACCGCACCTGATCCCTGCCGTCGATATTATATTTGCGTCGATATTATATTTGCTATT
>DUNV01000006.1 GCA_012839215.1 Bacillota bacterium | reverse complement strand
TCTCTATAAGATGAACCCGGTGCAGGTTATTGAAGATATAAAAAAGGCCCATCTCCGCGGTAGGGGCGGCGGCGGGTTTCCAGCCGGGCTAAAATGGGAAACGACCAGAAATGCACCGGGCAGTATCAAATACACGGTAGCCAACTGTGATGAGGGGGATCCCGGTGCCTATATGGACAGATCCCTGATGGAGGGCAATCCCCACCGGGCCCTCGAGGGCCTGATCATCAGTGCCTATGCCATCGGCGCACGGCAGGGTTTTATTTACATTAGGGATGAATACCCTTTAGCTATGGAAAACACCCTGAGGGCTATCGAACAAGCGAAGGAGTATGGCTTTTTGGGGACCAATATCTTAGGTTCGCTGTTTGACTTTGATATCATTGTCCACCGGGGAGCCGGTGCCTTTGTCTCAGGGGAATCGAGTGCCCTTATGGCGGCTATCGAGGGAAAAGTTGGACAGCCCAGGCCAAAATATATTCGCACTTCAGTCAAGGGCATCTGGGAAAGGCCCAGCAATCTCAATAATGTGGAGACCCTGGCCAATGTGCCACTTATTATTGAAAGGGGTGTCGATTGGTTTAGGTCTATCGGAACAGAAAACAGCAAGGGCACAAAAATTTTTTCCCTGGTCGGCAGCGTCAATAACACAGGGTTGGTGGAAGTACCGATGGGAACGACTATCCGGGAAATAGTTTATAACATTGGTGGTGGTATCAAGGGGGAAAAAAAGTTTAAGGCTGTCCAGGTGGGGGGCCCCTCCGGTGGATGCATCCCAGCACAATTTCTTGATATGCCCATTGATTTTGACGAATTTTACAAAATAGGGGCCATGATGGGCTCCGGAGGAATAATTGTCATGGACGAGGACAGTTGTATGGTGGATGTGGCCAGGTATTTTCTTGAATTTCTCTCCCATGAATCCTGTGGAAAGTGTGTGCCCTGCAGGGAAGGGGTCAAACAGCTGCACAAAATACTTGTCAGGATTACCCGGGGGGAAGGCCGGGAAAGTGACCTGGACCGTATCGAGAAACTTTCACGGGTAATTATGGATGCCTCCCTCTGCGCCCTGGGCCAGACAGCACCCAATCCGGTTTTGACCAGCATCAAATATTTTCGTGAGGAATATATTGCCCATATCAGGGATAAATGCTGCCCGGCGGGGGTTTGCCGGGAACTTATCTCCTATTACATACAACCGGATAAATGCCAGGGTTGTGGAACCTGCCTGAAAAATTGCGCTGTTGGTGCCATCAGGGGGGAAAGAAAAGAAGTGCACATCATACAGCAGGAAAAGTGTACCAAGTGTGGGGTATGCCAGGATGTGTGCCCCGATAGATATGCTGCGGTTACAATTCTTCCGACCAAGGAACTTCTGCCTACATCTGCAGCCGGGGAAATGGAAGTCGGAGGGGTGGAAAAGTGAAACAAGTTAACTTGGTTATAGATGAAAAACAAGTTGAGGTTGAGGAAGGAAAAACTTTGTTCCAGGCGGCAGAAACAGTTGGTGTAAAGATTCCCACCCTTTGTTACGATAAGAGGCTTTCTCCCTTTGGGGCCTGCCGCCTCTGTTCTGTGGAGGTCGATGATGGCAGAAAACAAAGGATCGTCGCCTCCTGTGTTTACCCTGTCGAGGAAGGGTTGGTGGTCAGGACCGATACGCCACGCGTGAGAGCGATTCGCAAGGTTATCCTAGAACTACTTTTGGCCACCTCTTCGCGGGGGCAGGTTGAAGAGCTTGGTTTATCTTACAAGGCAGAGGCAGATGAATATGAGCAGGAGCGTTCTTTCTGCATCCTTTGCGGTCTGTGTGTCAGATATTGCAGCGAAGTTAAGGGGAAAAATGTTCTGGGTTTTATCAGGCGTGGGGTGGAAAGACAGGTGGTTATTTTCCCGGAAAATGCCAGGAAGCATTGCCCCACGTGTGATGGGGGATGCATCAAGATATGTCCGACGGGGGTTATCACCAACAGATTTGCTATCCCCGTTCCAAGGTTTGGCAGTAAATATCCTACGTTGTTCCCGGTTAAAATGTGGGATGAGTATAATATTGAGGACCTTTCAGAAACTGTGAAGTAGCATGTTAAATCCAAAGGAGAGTGGGACAATGCCTAGCACTTCTTCATTTCTGGCAGATTTACAAAATGGATTACCTGAGCTGCAAGCATTGGAAAACATGATTGAAGGGCTTGCTTTTTCCCATACCTTACCAGTGCGTCCGCTTATCAACCACGTGCTTGCCAGCAAAGGAAAAAGAGTGCGCCCGCTTTTGGTTATACTATCTTCTTCATTATATATTTCCGATAAAGCTGCTGTGATTGATGTAGCCTCTGCGGCAGAGCTTATCCACCTGGCCTCGATTGTCCATGATGATGTCGTCGACAGCGGGGAAATACGCAGGGGGCGCCCGACGCTGAATAGCTGTCATGGAAATAATGTTGCTGTTCTCATAGGGGATATCCTTTTTGCCCATGCTCTGGAACTTTTAGATAAACATGCACATTTTGGGGTATTAAAGGTCATGTCAAAAGCGATCAGCCTGATGTGTGAGGGCGAGCTGGAGCAGTTCAGCAGTTCTTTTGATCTGGCTAAAACAGAGGCAGAGTACCTGGAACAGGTACGCAAGAAAACGGGTGCTTTAATGGGCGCGTGCTGCGAAGCAGGTGCCAGGCTGAGCGAAATGCCCGAGGAGGAGATAATGTGTTTGCGTGCCTATGGAGAACAAATTGGTTGCGCTTTCCAGATCATCGACGATATCTTTGACTTTACCTCTGAGCCGGAGGAACTGGGAAAATCTGTGGGGCTCGATGTAAACTTTGGGATAATTACCCTACCGCTGATTTACCTTTTACAAGATAGTGTTCACAGGCCGTTGATCGGGCAATTATTTAGTAGTGGTTTACCTGATACTTCAGCGATAAGGCAGATTCAAAACCTGGTCATAAACGAAGGATATACCGATCTGGCTTTTTCCCGGGCAAAAGCGATAGTAAAGAAGGCCAAAGCCCACCTGGAACCATTACCCGATGGCTGCACCAAAGAATTGCTCCAGGAGATGGCCGAACACGTTTTAACCAGGAAAAAATAGGCCTATGGTGCTTACCCGTTTTGTAATTTTGGAGCTTTCTGCAGAAAACACGTTGGCGATTAGGGGTACTAATGGATCTAAAAATGTCCCTGAAGGGGTTGTTAGCGGCTGTGGAGCTACTTAAAAAAAATTTAAAGAGGCGGGAAGGCCTGGCAAATATGCTGTCAAGGGTTAAAAAAAATACCGGGAGAGACTGGCGCCTTCTTTTTCTCGCTTTTCGACCCTGGTCTTTTTTCATGACGGGCGTTTCTGTTATGGTCGGTAGCCTGGCTGCCTTATTGATGCAAGGGAGGTTAAACCTAGCTTTAGCTGCTTTGGCTTTTTTGGGAGTAACGGCCATTCACGCCTCGGCCAATATTTTAAATGATTATTTTGACACCCTTTACGGTGTCGACAAGCCGGGTGCCCCCACGACTTTTTACCGCCCCCATCCACTTATTGAAAAGATTTTTACCCCCCGGGAAGTCGTTTTTATTTCTGTCTTGTTCAACGTTGCGGCAGCTTCGGTGGGGGCTTATCTTGTTATGCTGAGGGGCTGGACAGTGGCGATAATAGCCGGTATAGGGGCATTTGTGGGTGTTGCTTACACGGCTGAACCGATGAAATATAAGTACCATTGTCTCGGGGAGTTGGTGACGTTCCTTATCTGGGGCCCATTGATCACTTTTGGTGCCTACTTTGTGCAAACGGGAAATTGGTGCGGAGCTACTGCTGTTTTTTTTATCTCTGTACCCCAGGGGATCCTGGTTGCACTGGTCCTTTTGGCCAATAATCTGCGGGATGTGCAGGACGATCTCGCTGCCAACATTAGGACGGTGGCGACATGGCTGGGCAAGGAAAAAGCCCTAAAGCTCTTTATTGCCATGATCTTTATTGTTTATCTTTTTAGTGGCATGGGTATTTTATTAGGTTTTTTACCTGCGTGGGCTTTTCTTGTTTTTCTTTCTGTCCCTCAGGCCTTGCGCCTAGTGAACACCTTCGTCAAGGAAGCAGTCATCCCCCAAAACGCCGATCCCCTGGCCGGACGTCTTAATCTGACCTATGGGGCACTGCTGGTCTTATCTTTGCTGTTGGGATCGTTTCTTGTTT
>DUNV01000084.1 GCA_012839215.1 Bacillota bacterium | reverse complement strand
TTGTTTCCAGGTAGTGGCAGGGCCAACAGGGCCACAGGAAGGATTACGCCTGCAGATTATATAGACGGTAATGATAAAAAGTGCTGTCAGGAGTACCCCCGGGATTATACCTGCGACGAAGAGCTTGCCAATAGACTGTTCGGTCAGGATTCCATAAACGATAAAGATGGTGCTGGGGGGGATCATGACGCCCAGTCCGCCGGATACGGTCACCGTACCGGTGGACAGCCAGTCGGCATAGCCAAACCGTTTCATTTCGGGGATAGCAATCTTCCCAATTGTGGCGCAGGTGGCCGTGGTCGAACCACAAACAGCACCGAAGATTGAGGATGCTGCAATGGTAGCGACGGCCAGCCCACCAGCCATATGCCCGAAAATAGCATGCGCTGTTTCAAATAGCTTTTTACCAATTCCGGCGGCAAAAGCATAACAACCCATAAGAACAAACATGGGTATGACGCTGAGCGGATAAGAGGTAAACTGTTCAAAAACATCCCTTGGTAGCAGTGAAAAACCTACCTCCGGGGAGACAAGGTAGGCATAGCCGGCAACACCGGCCAGCGCCATGGCAAAGGAAATGGGCATACCTATGGCAAAAAGTATAAGCATTAATAATAATCCCAGTAACCCGATTACTTCCGGACTCATCCCCTCACCACCCTAATCATGGATTCAAGCAATTCCTTAAACAATACCATGCAAAGTGGAACACAACAGACTGCTACCCATAAAGCAAAGGGATAAATAGCGATTCTGGAAACTGCAGTTACTTCCTGAATGGCTTTTAGCGACTGCGCGTACTCTACACTTTTCCAACAAAGAATAATAAACAGTGCCAGCCCGAGTATTGCCACGATAAAATGAAAAACATTTGCCAACCTTGCCGGCAAGTTATCGATAAATTCGATACGAATATGTTTACCATCGATTTTTGTAGAGGTAAGTGCAGCACTCATAGCGATCACCTGTAAAAAATAAACGATTTCGGTTCCAGCGGCGATAGGTTTGCCGAATAATTTTGCTCCGACAACATCAATTAAATTGCTAACGATTATGCCCACGATAGCAATAATGGCAATGTTTTCGAACCAGAAGCCGACTACAAAGTTAGCCTTATCAAACCCCCTGAAGGCACCTAATGGTGCTCCCCCACCAACCAAAACGCTTTCTGGCGAATTCGTTTGTAATATATTGCTGGATTCTTTCATATGTTACGCTACCTCCGCAAGTTATGGGGTAAGCGAGCATGTTCGCTTACCCCATTATTGACTTAAGTTTCCTTTTACCCGACTAGCATTTTTCTATTCTAAATATCTGCTTCGGAAGGAATGCCTTCCTCGATTTGTACCTTATCCCAATACTCCATGCGTTCTTGAATGAAGGCGAATTGCTCTAGAATTTCTTGCTCATCAAAGCCCTGCGATACCAATCTGGCGGTATAATCGTCGAGAACCGGTTGCACGGCTTCTCTCCAGCGGGCTGCCTCTTCATCGGAAAGGGTGATATATTCGCCCCCTTGTTCAATAGTCAGCTGGAATCCTTCCACGTTCATGATGTTCCAACCCAGTCCCATTTTTACTTCGTATTCTTCTCTCAGATCGAGGAAGATCTGCTGGATATCTTCCGGCAGGGCAGCCCATTTGTCTTTGTTCATCGCTATGTAAAAGACATATTGGTTGCCAATGCTGGGGCAATAGGTAGCATATTTGGTCACGTCAGCAAGTTTGAAGCTTTTTAGCACTTCAGAGCTGGCCAGAAAACCGTCAATGGTGCCTTTTGACATTCCCTCATATACCTCTGCCATGGGGATATCACGAGGTGTAGAGCCAAGTGCTTTTAGGGCATCGGCAATTTCACCGGCACCGCGCATACTTTTGCCTTTGAAGTCCTCCAGGGTCCTAATCGGGGTGCTGGCCGTGTTTACAGATGCTGTTGAGCCACCCCAGCAAGCTAGCAGCTGGAAGTTATCCCATTCTTTCGGCTGGTATTTGGCCAGAAAATCCTGGGTAATGCGCGTGCCTACCCAACTGGAAGAATAACCCACCGGAAGGACGAGGATTTCTGTTACAGGAAAGCGTCCGGGGGTGTAGCTGATATGAGACAGGCCGATATCAGCCAGACCCTGCTCTACCCCATCAGCCGTCTGTGGAGCTGTCAGGATTGAACCACCAGCGGCATAGGTAAATTGTACACGGCCGTCAGATTTCCTTTCGACCTCTTCCAACATTTCCCCCATTAGTTCGGACGCTACGTGGGCCGGGGGCAGGTAGCAGGAAGCTGTCAAATAAATTACCTCTTCGCTTCCCTCTGCCGAACCCTGTTCAGGTCCCTCGACTGACCCGGGTGTGCCGGCGCCATTGGAACAGCCACAGAAAAACATTAGTACGACGACTAGCACAAGCGACATGAAACCGATACTACTTTTCTTGCTCACAACTTTTCCCCCTTTTTTTTTATTTTACATCTTGCCTATTCTTATTCTACATAACAAAAAAAGTTCCTTCTGTCGAATAATTTTTTTTATCGAATTTTCTATCTTGGCAATTTGTTAACAATGTGTTTTTGTAACTTGATCCAGGTAAGAATAACGATGTATACGAAAAAATAACGATGTTAAGTTCAAGGGCTATTCTGAAAAGATGTGCTATTGAACCGCAAGGGTATATAAAAAGGTTTCGATTTTGGCTATTAGTAAAATATTACGACTGCTGTTTTGCCAGATTATTAATATTAATGTCAATTTAAGGTGCTGCGTAAAATTCACTTATTAAATTGTTGTAGTGATTATTTAATGGTTTTTGAAATGGAAATCCCTATGTTTACAATTTATAAAATAGTTCGAATAGGTGATTCCTTCTTTCAATGATACCAAACTGTCATATAGTTGTCAATGTTTATACCTTGTTAATGTGTGTAAAATTTATTTTGTATAACGAAGGATACAATAGGAAAGGAAATATTTAATATAAGGTAAGGCATCGGTAATAGGGCCCTTTTTTTCTATGAGGCAGGATATCAAAGCTATCTGTCGAAATTAAAATACTGGGAATTTCTAAAGATTTATAGCAGGGAAAATGAGGAGGCCAGGAATATGGCAAAATTACCGGAGTATGTGGGACCCTGCGCATTTGGTATTAAAATGGGTGTGATCACACCGGGATGTGATTTGTTTGGAATGATCCTGGAGGCTATGCAGCAATGCACTAGAGATAACCTCCTCGATGATGGGGATGTTGTCTGTATAACCGAATCAGCTGTAGCCAGAGCGCAGGATAATTTTGTTTCCACTGACGATATTGCCGCCGAGTTGCTGAAAAAATACCATGTTAAGCCGGACAGCAGGCTCGGCGTACTATTTCCCATAACCAGTCGCAATCGTTTTGCCCTTATCTTGAAGGGCTTGGCAAAGGCTGTGCCTCAGGGGGAGGTAATTGTCCAATTTTCATTCCCCTGCGATGAGGTTGGCAATATGATCTTTAAGCCTGAATTTGCCAACAACTGTCAAAGCGATGCCAAGTTTAGCTACGAAGAGGTTAGAGATAAATGTGGACATCCTGTTACCAAGATTAACTATCCTGGTTACTACCAGGAAATAATTGAAGCTGAAGGTGCCAGGGCAAAAATCTATTTTACCAATAATCCAGAGGCGATCATTTCCTATCAACCTGATTGCCTGATTATTTCCAGCGTCCATGATCGCCTCAAGATACAAAAGGTATTTGATGATAAAACTTTTCGTGCCATTACCCTGCAGGATATCTGTAGCGATCCCTCCAAGCCTGCCTGGTCAGAATGGGGGCTTTTGGGCAGCAATATGTCATCTGATAACCTGCTTAATTTGGCTCCCAGGAATGGCGACGTTTTTGCCGGGGATGTGCAAAAAATAATTAGGGAAGAACTTGGTAAAAATATTGAGGTGATTATTTACGGGGACGGGGCATACAAGGACCCGGTTTCGGGTATTTATGAACTAGCTGATCCCCAGCCCAGTCTTGGTAGTACGCCAGCCTTTAGGGATGGGCGGTTGCGCGAAGGTATTAAATATAAAATGTTAGCGGATACTGCCTATGCCGAGGGAAAATCATTGGCAGAGATAGAGGAAATACTTGATAAGGTTAAATCGGGGGGGCATGGGCAAAGTGAAATTGTCAACGAAGGGACGACGCCACGTAAACTTGAAGATATAATAGCAAGCCTGGCCGATCTGGTTAGCGGTTCTGCCGATGCGGGTACTCCCCTGGTTTTAGTAAAGGGTTTATTAAGCAAAAGATAAATGGGGGGTAACAATAGTGGTATGGTTGGTATCTACAGGGTCCTATTAGCCTCTAGACGATGAAAAGTTTTTTTAGGGGGCAGGCTGAGGGGGTAAGCTGGGGTAAATGTCCCAGGGATGGCAGGTCAAATGGGGTTATTAACAGATGAAAAAACAAGGCAGCGTGATTATTACCGGGGCATCGCGGGGTATCGGTAGGGCTATGGCTATGGAGTTCGCCAGGGCAGGCTACCGGGTGCTTATTAACTACCATAAATCAAAAAGGGCCGCTGAGGAACTTTGCAGGTCTCTTTTGCGGGAAAACCTTTCTGCTGTGCTTTGTAAGGCGGATGTGGCCAGGCGTGGGGATGTTGATTTCATGGTGGACCTTTGTGTAAGGGAATTTAACGGGGTGGATATATTGATTAACAATGCCGGGATCAGCCAGTCAAAGTTTTTTACCGATATTACCTCTGAGGACTGGGATGAGATGATCAATATAAACCTCAAGGGGATTTTTAACTGCTCACAAAGTGTTCTAAGATACATGATCCCCCATAAAAAAGGGAAAATTATTAATGTATCTTCCATATGGGGTATGGTAGGCGGCTCCTGTGAAGTGCACTATTCTGCTGCAAAGGCCGGTGTAATTGGTTTGACCAAGGCATTGGCAAAAGAGCTGGGGCCTTCCAATATACAGGTAAATTGTCTGGCGCCGGGGATGGTGGAGACAGAGATGATGGAATCCTACTCGGCAGAGGAACTAAACGATCTAAAAAGTTCCATCCCATTAATGAGGCTGGGGACCCCGCAAGAAATTGCCGCCTGTGCATTGTTTCTGGCCTCCGGGGGCGCGGATTACATGACCGGGCAGGTAATCAGCCCCAATGGGGGGTTTGTAATTTGATACCCGGCTGGTAACTGCCTGCCCTGCCTACCTGGAACCGTTTTTTCTTCTTCTCCTGTGCCTACGGCAAAACCCCTGGTTGCATGATTCCGAAAAGCCATCACAAAGCCGGTAATCCCCACCCTCAATTTTTAACACCTTGCTATTTGTAAGTGAATCTGCTATTTTTTTTCTGGCCCCGGTGTAAATCCTCTGCACAGTTGTACGGGCGATATTCATCTGGCCGGCACATTCCTCCTGCGTTAATCCTTCTAAGTCAATTAGCCTGATCGTTTCATACTCGTCAATAGTCATTGTTACAAGGCGTTTTTGTTTCTGAAACGAATTCAGCGGACCAAATTTGTTGCTCTCTGGTAGGCTACAGACTTTTCTTAGTTTTCTAGGTCTTGACAATAATTGTTCACCTCGCATATGCCCTCTCTCATCATAATTATACTATGTTTAGAGCATATGTCAATAATCATGGCGTGTGCATAATTTTTTGAAAAATGAGGAAGGCCACCCTTTTTATGGGGGGCCTTCCTCTATGTATGTTGATTATTCTGGCCCGGGTTTCGTTTTAACTTCCCCGGCATGTCCAACAACTTGGAGAAACTGCTAAGTATATTAACAAGGCTTAAAGCAATACTAAGAATACCTTGAGGCAAGGAGGTGAAAGCAAATGCCTAGTGGCGGAAGATCAGGACGTAAAAGGGTATTAGTTCCCGAGGCAGCCGATGTCCTTGATGCCTATAAACTGGAAATCGCTAATGAACTCGGTATTGATTACAGCGGCGATAAAGGCGAGCTGCCTTCGCGGCAAAACGGTTACGTCGGCGGTTATATGGTCAGGAAAATGATCCAGCATGCTCAGACCATGATGGCCCAGGGGCAACTTCCCACATCCCAGTTGGCGCAACAACCGGCTCCTCATGTGGCTCCTCCGGGCACAACTGGTCATCAGGAAACTGGCAATCTACATAATGCGCAGTTTCCACAAAATCAAACTCAAATCTAACATTTTTTACATCGCAGGAGCGGGCCCCGGCCCGCTTTTGCTTTTTATACCATTAGTATGAACCAAAATATGAAAATAATTCTTATGTCCAGGCGAAAGGTTAAATAATGAAAAATGTTATGCAGGATCAGTAGAAGGCATTTTTTAGGTGTACTATTTCCTGGGCTGATTGTTTAACCTCGTCAAGGGATAGCAGCACGACATCGAAGCGACAAGGTGGAGGATTTGAGTATTCTTTTATTAGGTAATATTGGGCTAGCTGCCTTAGTTTTTTTTGTTTTCGAAAATTAATTGATTCGGCTGCCATATGGATCGAGGCACTACTGCTGGAACGTATTTCCACAAAGACAAGGTGACGCTCGTCTCGGCAAATTAGATCAATTTCTCCCAGTGGGCAGCGATAGTTTTTATCCAGGATCTGATAGCCCTCGGTATCCTGTAAATACTCACTGGCTAATTTTTCCCCAAGATCCCCTAGCTTTTTTTTCCAACCTGTTATTTCCTTTCTTTTATTCAAATGATTTCCCTTCCTCATTAATGAATATCCTTGTTTTAATTATTGTTCGTCCAAATTTCTGTACTGGATTGCTTCTGCCAAATGATGGGCCTTTATTGAAACCTCTTGTTCAAGATCAGCGATAGTGCGGGCAACTTTGATAATCCTATCATGTGCCCTCATGGAAAGGGATAGTGAATCAAAGGCTTGGCCCAGGATCCTGCGGGCTTCTTTGTTTAGGGAGCAGAATTTACGCAGGTGACGGCCCGTCATTTCAGCATTGCAGCGGATATTTGACTTTTGGAATCTCTCTCTTTGTACCCCCCGAGCTTTTTCAACCCGTTTTCTAATTGTAGCCGAATTTTCTGTCTCCCGATCTTCCAGTAGCTCGGAATATTCCATGGAGGGAACATTGACATGTATATCAATTCTATCCATTAAAGGACCGGATGACTTCAGTCGATAGCGTCTTATCTGTGATTCAGTGCACTGACATACTTTTTTGGGATGCCCATAGTAGCCACAAGGGCACGGATTTTTTGAGGCGATAAGCATCAGCCGGGAGGGAAAACGGAGGGACATTTCTTGGCGGGTAATGGTCACATCCCCATCCTCCAGCGGTTGGCGCAGGCCTTCTAGGACATCCCGGGAGTACTCGGGAAATTCGTCTAGAAAGAGGACTCCCAGGTGGGCCAGGGTAACCTCCCCCGGCTGGGGTATTCTTCCCCCACCAAGCATACCGGCTGTGGTTGCAGTATGATGCGGTGAGCGAAAGGGTCTTTGGGTGATCAGGGGTGCTTCCTCTTTTAAAAGACCGGCGACACTGTATATTTTGGTAATTTCCAGGCATTCCTCCAGCGTCAGGGAAGGAAGTATGGAGGGTATACGCCTGGCCAGCATCGTTTTGCCCGTTCCCGGTGGACCAGTCAGCAGGATATTATGCCCCCCTGCCGCGCTGATTTCCAAGGCTCTTTTGGCAGCAAATTGACCTTTTACCTCCTTAAAATCGGGGCTAAAATTTCTATTTCCTTCCGCCAGAAGTTTTTCCATATCCGGTTTTCCTTGGGGCAGGGTTATTTCCCCCCGTAAATAAGCAACCAATTCTTGTACGGTTGCTACGCCCAGGACAGTAACACCATCAATGAGTGAAGCCTCCCTGAGATTGCCATGGGGGACTATCAGGACCGTTTTTTCCCGCGTCATTTTACGCAGGGATGCAGCCATAGCCATCGTGCCGGGAACCGATCTTACCTTTCCGTCGAGGGATAGCTCGCCAACCAGTACCTTGCCCGCCAGGGATCCTGCGGGTACCTGCCCGGATGAAGCCAAAATTCCTGCGGCGATGGCTAGGTCAAAGGCAGAGCCGTCTTTTCGTAAATCTGCCGGTGCCAAATTGACGGTGATACGCATTACGGGGAAGGAAAAGCCGCTGTTTCGCAAAGCAGCGCGTACTCTTTCCCTTGCTTCCTTAACTGAAGGGGCGGGCAGGCCAACTAGATAAAAGTTCGGTAACCCGCCATCAAGATCTGTTTCAACCCATACCTTAAGTCCTTCGATGCCTATTAGAGTGCTGCTGGCTACTTTGGAAAACAAATGTTCCACTCCCTGTGTTTGAAAATAAAGAGCCCTGCCAAGGGCCTGGATAGTCAATCCCTTTTAGCTAACTCTACTGATAACTTATCCTAAAACCATAAATTCCACATAAAGACGCATATTCCCTGCTGATATTTCATTTATCGTCAACCGCTTGCTATCCCCTATTTGTATTACCTGCCTACAATTTTGAAGTGGCTGATCTAATTAAACTAAGTATTGCAGCTTTGGGGCGGCAAATATTAGATAAGTCTAAATATTCCAAGTAAATTTCTGATTGGGCAAGATAATACCCTTTTTCCACCGGGTTAATTGCGGATAAAATACGACAAACAATAAATAGGGATAGTTGTAAATATAGCTAAAATATGTTATATTCAATCTAACTCAATACATAATTACTATTTTCAATTGATTAGGGTATTCACAAAATTGTTGTTTATGTTCGGAGTTAAGTTTTTTATACTCCTAGGAGGTGGTTTATGAAAGGAAGTTGAATCCCATAACATACGCCATAAAAAATTTTGTCAATTGTGTTGCAAATGCAATCCAGGTTAATTAACTACATATGATGCAATTATTTTACTTTAAACCCAGCCCACTATAAATCTGCGATATACTTCAAAACATCACAATTTTTGAACCAACTACATTAAAAAATATCAAAACATCGTTCTCGATAATTTAATACTTTCGTTTACCATGATCCATCGATAGCAATGGCATTGTTTTGGAAGAGCTTTTTGCCTTGGTTGGAGGTTTATTGTACCGAATTCTGGAAGAAGGAGGTCGGATAAGAGGCTATGGACGAAGCAAAAATCGATCAGGTTATTGATAAGCATCATAGCAAAGCTGGTTCGCTCATTCAATTATTGCTGGATATTCAGGAAGAAAGTGGGTGGCTTTCCAAGGAAATTTTGGAAAGGGTCAGCGAAAAATTGCAGGTTCCCCTGGGTTTGGTTCAGCAGACTGCCACCTTCTATAAGGCTTTTCGTGTAGTTCCCAAAGGCCAGCACGTTATTAATGTTTGTAACGGTACTGCCTGTCACTCTCGGGGCGCCCAACATGTCCTTGATAAAATTGGGGATCTAATCGGAATTAAACCGGGCGAAACCAATGTTAACCATTCATTCAGCCTGGAATCCCGCAATTGTCTTGGCCACTGTGCTCTTGGACCTGTGGTAGAAATTGATGGAAAGGCACACAGTATAATTACGCTTGATGAAGTAAATGACGTAATAAAAAAATACGAGTGAGGGAAGATTATGGCAAAGATAAAATCACCCGAGGGGTTAGAGAAGTTTAGACAGGAACTCGTCGCCGGCCTAGATCCGGATATGCCTTCGATCTCTGTATGCACAGGATCCAGTTGCCTTGCTTTTGGAGCAGGTGAGGTTTTAGCAGCCTTCAAAGCTGAGGTTGCCAAACAAGGTTTGGAGGCCAATGTAACTACTAAAGCAGCCGGATGTCCGGGTTTTTGTGAAAGAGGGCCGGTAGTGGTTATTTATCCAGAGGAAATTTGTTATCTACAGGTTAGGCCCGAAGATGTGGCGGAAATTGTATCGACAACCATTAAGGAAAAAAAGGTTGTAGAGCGCCTGCTTTACACCGACCCATCTACCGGGGAAGTAGCAATACATGAATACGATATTCCGTTTTATAAAAACCAGAAACGGCTTGTTATTAATAATAATATTAAGATTGACCCAAGGAGTATTGACGATTATATCGCCGTTGGCGGTTACAGTGCCCTGCAGAAAGTGATAGAAGGCATGACGCAGGAGGAGGTCATCGAAGAGATCGATAAATCCAAATTGCGGGGGCGCAGCGGAAGCGGCTTCCCAGTAGGTTTTAAATGGGAATCGTGCCATAAGTCCAGCGGTGGGGATCCCAAATATATCATTTGTAATTGCCATGAGGGGGATCCCGGTGCGTTTGCTGATAGAAGGCTATTGGAGGCTACCCCTCATACCGTACTTGAAGGAATGATCATTGGCTGTTATGCGATTGGCTCTCCCATGGGGTACATTTTTGTTGGGGACGAGTTTCCACAAACGGTGGAAAATGCCCGGCAGGCAATCAGACAAGCCGAGGAATATGGGTTTTTAGGCAAGAATATTCTAGGATCGGGTTTCGATCTTACCATAGAAGTTTATATAGACGGTGGGGGCTATGTCCTGGGGGAATCGACGGCACTGATGGCCTCCATGGAAGGCCGGATAGGCGAACCAAGAACCAAATATGATCACGGCACAGATCGGGGCCTGTGGGCCAAGCCCACAGTTCTAAATAATTTACAATCCTGGGCTAATGTTCCGTTTATTATCAATAATGGTGCCGAGGCGTTTAGGGCAATCGGGACTGAGGAGAGCACAGGAACCAGGGTGTTTTCCCTGAAAGGAAAGGTAAACAATACAGGGATGGTTGAGGTTCCCATGGGGATGACCTTTAGGGAACTAATTTACGATGTTGGTGGGGGTATCAGGGGAGGTAGAAAATTTAAGGCACTGGAGGCCGGTGGACCGATGGGAGGTTTCATCCCTGAAAGCCTGCTGGATACTAAAATAGATTATGAAGAGATGGATCAGGTTGATCTGGCAATGGGTCCTGGCCTGCTGGTGATTGATGAGGATACATGTATTGTGGATATGGTTAAGTTTTTCCTCACTTTTTTGGCAAATGAATCCTGCGGTAAATGTACACCTTGCCGTGAAGGCCTCAAACAAATGCTTTGGATTTTCGATAAAATTACTACTGGACGGGGTGAAGTGGGCGATCTTGAACTTTTGGAAGAGATAGCCGCGGTGCAGCAGGAAGCTGCATTATGTGCCCTGGGGCAGGGCGCAGCCGGCCCCCTGCTTACCTCCCTAAAGCATTTCCGGGAGGAATTTGATGCTCATATTATGGAAAAACGCTGCCCGGCAGGTGTTTGTAAGGAGTTATCGCAGAATAAAATATATTCGCAAGCGAGGTAAAAAAAATGGGCGTAGTTAATTTAACTATTGATGATCTAGAGGTTAAAGCCGAAGAGGGAATGACTGTTCTTGAGGCGGCGCAAAGTGTGGGTATTGATATCCCAACCCTCTGCCATCATGACAAACTGCAGACATATACCGCTTGCAGAATTTGCATGGTGGAAGTAGAGGCCAGGGGCAGAATAAAGCTCGATACTGCCTGTTCTTCACCGGTAAGGGAAAACATGGTGGTAAAAACCAGGACAGAAAGGATCATGCGCATCCGTAAAACGCTGTTGGAACTTATGCTTGCCCATGCTCCGGACTCCAGGGATTTGCAGGATTATGCCAATGAGTACGGTGCTGACAGAAAACGTTTCGAAAAAATGTCATCCTTTTGTATCCATTGTGGTCTTTGCGTAAGGTACTGCGCCGAGGTAAAGAAAAAGTCTGCTGTTGTTTTTGTTGGCAGTGGAGTGAGCAGGGAGATTAGCTTTGTCCCCGAGGTGGCCTCCAAGGAATGCTGGAACTGCAAGGAATGTTTCGAACTTTGCCCAACGGAGGCCCTGCAGGCTGCCTACGTTCTAAGCGGGGCATTAATTACCTCCCTGCCTACACTTGCAGAGGTTTGAATACAGGGAACTGATAATGACGGTCCGAAGTTTGAAAGGCGTTATTCCAGAATTTTCGGGAATAACGCCTTTTTGCCGGGTAAAAATACTTTAAAATAATTTTTGACATATGTTCATTGATTGTTTAAAATAAAATTAACATATTGCCTACTATATGAAATAAAATTTACGAGATCAGAGGGAGGAATTGAGGTATAATGAGTGCAGATCAATCTTCAGGAATAGAAAAAATACACCGTCAAGATATTAAACATGTCGTTGCTGTCGGCAGCGGGAAAGGCGGGGTGGGCAAGTCTTCCGTTACCGCTCTTTTGGCTGTAGGCGCCAGCCGTGCGGGTTTTAAGGTTGGTATTCTTGATGCTGATATTACAGGGCCGAGTATTCCCAAGATGTTTGGTTTAAAGACGATAGATAGAAACAAGGGATTTGCTCCCATGGAAACCGCCCGGGGAATAAAAATTATGTCATTGAATTTGTTGCTCCCCAGCGAGGATGATCCTGTCATTTGGAGGGGGCCACTTATTGCCGGCACGGTGAAACAGTTTTGGACAGAAGTTGAATGGGGAAAGCTAGATTATCTTTTCATTGACCTTCCACCAGGTACCGCTGACGCGCCCTTGACGGTTATGCAAACTATCCCGCTGGAGGGGTTGGTTATTGTCAGTTCACCCCAGGATCTAGCCATCATGGTTGTCAAAAAGGCCCTAAAAATGGCTGGGGCAATGAATGTTCCGGTACTGGGGCTTGTTGAAAACATGAGCTATATGGT
Organism: Bacillota bacterium; assembly: GCA_012839215.1. Classification (GTDB taxonomy): domain Bacteria; phylum Bacillota; class Dethiobacteria; order DTU022; family UBA8154; genus DUNV01. The sequence continues at coordinate 14,680 of DUNV01000084.1, read as the reverse complement.
TTGCCCCTCCTGTGGGGAAAGGATAGAGGTCTTTGGATCAAGCAAGGCCAAAGAGGTTACAACAGTAACCGGCCTGCCGCTACTGGATATTCTCCCCCTTGATAAAACGTTGGCCGAATTCTGTGATAATGGCCAAATTGAAAACTATGAAACCGAACTGTTTAAGAAACTAAAAATATAAATAGTGTTGGGCCGGGAGAAAGGGGTTTATAATGCGGTGATGCCCGGGGGGCCTTCCGGGAACAAGCGGCCAGGGGTGCAGCCAAAAGACAAATTGGGGGAGGGTTCTTCGTAATGTATTCGGAAAAAATATTGGATCATTTTCTATATCCGAGAAACCTGGGTTATATTCCCGATCATGATGGCCAGGGGAGGATGGGTGATCCCACCTGTGGAGATTATCTGCATATTTATATCAAGGTTGCCAACAACAGCATAGAGGATATTAAATTTGAAATAATGGGTTGTCCGGCAGCTATTGCCACAAGCAGTGCTCTTACGGAACTTGCCAAGGGAAAAACTCTTGATGAGGCTATCAAGATTACGGATCATGATGTCATCAGGGCACTCGGCGGGTTGCCGGATCCCAAGGTACATTGCTCTAACCTTGGGGCGGGGGCACTACATCTGGCCATTGAGGATTATCTGGAAAAAACAAAAAATAAAAGATGAAAAAGTTTTTGTCTGACATCTGGTTACCAAAGTTATTATTGTCTGGCCCTGTCCTGAAAATTATCCATGGACGGGGCTTTTTGATCTAGTAGCTGCATTTAATCTAAGTTATTGACATATGTTCATTTAAAGTTTAAAATAATTACTAGGTATATGCCTAAACTTACACTATTTTAAGGAGCTAGAAAAGATGAAAATTGCTATTTGTTCTGAAGGTCCAGGACTTGATAGTGCTGTGGACCGAAGGTTTGGAAGATGCCCGCATTACGTTTTTGTGAACTCTGAGGGAAAGATTATAGAAGAGGCTGCTAACCCCAGCGTGGGGGCATCAGGAGGCGCCGGCGTACAGGCAGCGCAATTCATCATCGATCAGGGTGCCGATGTGCTGCTCACGGGCAATGTAGGTCCCAAAGCACTGGCCGCCCTTTCTACTTCCGGCATCAAAATTTATACGGGAATTAGCGGTTCGGTGGCGGATTCATTTTCCCAGTATCAACAGGAAAAATTAACCCCAATTACTGATTCCACAGTTCCCCAACATTTTGGGATGCGCGGCGGCGGGGGAGGTAGGGGGGGAGGAAGAGGAAGGGGAGGTTTTTAGGGGAAATTTAGGTTAGAAATGGGGAGATTAAACGTGATTTTAGCTATCGCCAGCGGCAAGGGCGGAACGGGGAAAACTACCGTTGCCGTCAACCTCGCTTTGGCACTGGAAGAAAATGAAGAGGTACAGTATATTGATTGTGACGTGGAAGAACCCAATGCGCATATTTTTCTGAAACCGGATTTTGGATCTACGGAGATGGCCAGTATACCCAATCCGGAGGTGGATGAAAATAAATGCACCTACTGTGGTAAATGTAAGGAAGTTTGTTCCTTTAACGCTATAGCCGTATTTAAAGATAATATTCTCGTTTTTTCTGAACTCTGCCATGGTTGCGGGAGTTGTGCTTATTTCTGCCCGGAAAAGGCAATTACGGAGGTCCCCCGGGATATCGGCATTGTTGAAAAAGGAGTTGCCCATGGTATCGACTTTATTCATGGACTCCTGAATCCGGGTGAGGCAATGTCCCCTCCCCTAATTGATGCTGTCAAAGGTGAGATGGATAGCCAAAAAGTGATCATCATTGATGCCCCTCCGGGAACATCATGCCCCGTGGTAACCTCGGTCAAGGGTGCAGATTTTTGCTTGCTTGTGACAGAGCCCACCCCCTTTGGCTTAAACGATCTTAGCCTTGCGGTACAAATGCTGAGAAAACTGGATATTCCGGCTGGTGTGCTTATTAACCGTGCTGATATCGGAGACAAGAGGGTGGAGGATTTTTGCCGGCGGGAAGGAGTCCCGGTGCTGATGCATATTCCCTTTGATGAAGAGCTGGCCAAACTCTATGCCAAGGGTGAGCCTGTGGTGTTGCATTCGAGCATCTGGCGGGATCGGTTTAGGGGGCTTTGGACGAAAATAACTGCTGCCAGCGATGCAGCTGCAGGAAAAGAAACAGAAAGGAAAGAGGTGGATGCCGGATGAAAGAGATAGCTGTAATCAGTGGCAAGGGAGGAACCGGCAAAACCTGTCTGACGGCCTCTTTTGCTGCTCTTGCCCAGGGGGCTGCCTTTGCAGATTGTGATGTGGATGCAGCAAATTTGAGTCTGATCATGCAGCCGGATCTTCAGGAAACCCATGATTTTACGGCATCCAGTATTGCTTTTATCCAGGGGGACAAATGCTCCCGGTGCGGTCTTTGCCGTGAACTCTGCCGCTTTGGGGCAATTACTGAGGATTTTAAAGTCGATCCTATTTCTTGCGAGGGTTGCGGATTTTGTTTCTACGCCTGCCCGGAAAAAGCCATTACTTTTGATGAGGTAGTTTCCGGACAGTGGTTCATTTCCGGAACCCCCTACGGGCCCCTTGTCCATGCCCGGTTGGGGATTGCTGAGGAAAATTCAGGTAAATTGGTTACTATGGTTAGGAGCCGGGCTAAGGAAATTGCCCGGGAGGAAGGCCGCAAATATATTATTACTGATGGTCCCCCAGGTATTGGTTGTCCGGTCATTGCCTCCCTGGCGGGGGCATCAAATGCACTGGTTGTAACTGAGCCAACCCTGTCAGGTGTTCATGATCTGGAACGCGTGCTGGAAGTTTGCCACCATTTTGAGATTCCTGCCCTTGTCTGTATAAACCGCAGCGATCTCGATGAGGATAATACCCGGAAAATAGAAAAGTTTTGCCAGGAGCGATCGGTACCGGTAGTTGGAAAGGTCCCCTTCGATAAGGTTGTCACGGAAGCGATGGTGGAGGGGTTGCCGGTTGTAGAGTATAGCGATGGCAGAGTTTCCCAGGAAATTAAAAAAATATGGGGCAAACTTGTTAGTTTGATGGATAGATAATATAGAACGGGGGTTAGGATCATGTCCATTTATGAATTTGAGGGTAAAAGGCCCCGTATTGATGCCACAGCTTTTATTTCACCGGAGGCAACAATCATAGGCGATGTTGTTATCGGTAAAGGGTGCTATATTGCTTCTGGTGCCCGTTTGAAGGGTGATTGGGGGGCGATTATTGTCGGACCCTATTCCAATGTGCAGGAGAATTGTATAATTCATGCAGCCCCCGATGCAACTGTTATGCTGGGCGAAAAAAGCCATATCGGCCACGGCGCTATTCTGCATGGACCCAAGCTGGAGGATCACGTGACCGTGGGTATGGGTGCTATTGTTATGGACGATGTGAAAATAGGGGTTGGTAGTTGTATAGGAGCGGGTTCTCTGGTTACGGCCGGGACTGTTATCCCTGCCGGCAGGCTATTTGTGGGAATTCCTGCCAAAGATCGTGGGCAAATTGACGAGGAAATGGAAAAATATTTTGAATGGGGTACAAAGGTTTATGTAGATCTACCCCCCCGTAATTTTAAGGGACTTGTTCCCCTCGAGCTGAAGGATGTAGTAGGGTAGTCTTTAAGCTGGACTTAACACCATATATTAACCGGCGTGGAATGTTGATTGCCATGCCGGTTTTTTTGTTTCATACCGAGGTCAGGTAACTCTTTCAGCCCTTAAAACATAGATTAAACTGTCAAATAAAAATTGGAGGCATTTATGGCAGATGATCCGAGAATTGATAATCTATCCAGGAGTTGATAAAAGCGGTTTCAGGGAAAGGTTTACATATATCAAGCTTAAGGCAGGTGAAACAGTTTCCATTGTTGGGCCAACAGGCAGCGGCAAGACCGCCCTTATTACCGATATAGAATTATTGGCCCAGGAGGATACCTATACCAAGCGGCGAATTACGATCAATGGCCAGGTGCCTTCAGACGAAATCAGATATAATCCGGCTATGAAACCGATTGTTATGATCACGCAGAACACCAAATGTTTTGCGGACCTTACTACAGAAGAATTTCTGCGGATTCATGCACGTGCCAGAAAAATTAGTGATCACGGGGTTATCAAAGATACAATCGATCTGGCCAACACTTTTACCGGAGAAAAAATAAAAAAGGATACCAGGGTCACCGTTCTTTCGGGTGGCCAGACCAGATCCCTACTGATAGCCGATGCCATCCTCATTGGTGCGGCCCCCATCATCCTACTCGATGAGATCGAGAACGCCGGTATTTTTAAACAGGAGGTTGTCAGATTGATCCATAATGCAGGCAAAATGGTCATCTTTGTTACCCATGATCCCGTTATTGCCCTGCTGACCAAAACACGGATCATTATGGAAAATGGGGCTGTCAAAAACATACTCTATCAGAACGAGCCGGAAATTAGGGCTGCAAGAAATTTACTGGAGTTAGATAGAAAAATTGGCAATGTGCGGGAGGAACTGAGGGCTGGCAAGGCGATCACCTTTGATTTTCTTTCTGTAAATTTTGCCTAAGGAATATTTCAAAAACAAAACAGGATGGTGCATTTGGAATGAAACTTGTTGTTATTGCCGGTCCTCCCTCGGCAGGTAAAACTACGTTGACAAGGCAAATAGTAAAAAGGTTCAAAGATGAAATGATCATTGCTTTTTTAAAGATCGATGTTGTCAAGGCCTATGAAGATATAGAATTAAAAAAGGAGTTCGGCATTCTTACTAAAAAAATCTACTCCGGCGATCTGTGCCCGGATCATGCCGGGGTGATGGTGCTGGGTGACGCGGTGGAGTGGGCAGAAGAAAATGGGGCCGATCTGCTCATCGTGGAGAGTGCCGGATTATGCCTGCGCTGTTCACCTTATTTAAACCAGGGCTTGGGAGTTATTGTTCTTAGCTCAATTTCAGGTATTCATGCCCCAGAAAAAATGGGTGCAATGGTCAGTTTAGCCGATATCGCCGTAATTACAAAGATAGATCTGGTTAGTCAGGCGGAACGGGAGGTAATGATTCAAAAGATTAAAGAGGTGCACACAAAAATTATTCTGATGGAAACCAATGCCCTGCAGGGAAATTCCCTGCACCGCCTTTACAAACTAATTCAGGATTCGCCGGAAATAGATGGGAAGAATCTGATTCTTAAGGGAAATCCGCCACTGGGAACCTGTACAATTTGTATTGGCAGGAAGGAAATTGGCTGGAGGCATCATTTTGGGGTGGTGCAAAAATTGGATGGCCCTGTGGCAGAATATCTTTATCGAGGTGAATGAAATGCATGGAAGAACGGGACCCTCTTGGCTGCCACCGGGTAAAAATTGTGGTCTTTGCGGTGAAAACAGCTGCAAAAATTTTATACGCATGCTCAATGAAGGGAAAAAGGTTTATGCGGATTGCCCCTACTACCGCGATACCTTTTTGACCGGTAACAACAGGGATTTTGTTACAGAGGCACACTACCCTGCAAAGGATATTCTAGGGCATTCCTATGATTTTGTGCTCGAGCCGCTGCCAGGGGAAGTTTCGGCCCGCAAAATAGTTTTGCCTTTTCGGGCAGATCTTGTTGACAGGTTTGGTATCAAGGCCGGGGATTATGTGCTTGGACGCCCGATGGGAGCCGGGTGCCCGATACCCCATGTCCTAGAGGTTATCGAAGCGGAAGATATTACGGGACTACTTTATACCTGGGTGGTGGGACCGAGGTTTTCCCGTGAGCATGAGGCCCTTGACATTGTTGCCTATCATATGATTGGTTTTGAGGGCCTGGCCACAAGGGTAAACAAGGACCCAGTCTTTGGAGCCCGGGCCAGTTTTTTGCCAGGATTTTGCATGATGTCCCTAAACCATACCGGCATCGTCAATATGTTACTGCAGAAGAGGCATGGATTGCATATCCGCATAGAGGACGTCAGAATACTGGCCGGCAGTGAATAGTTCCTGATCATGGGCCCAGGGGGAAATGACATTGACAGCGGGCGGAGCCTTAGGATCTAGGCTATCTTTCCAGCCGATTTAGGAATGCCCTCGTCCGCTCGTTTTTGGGGGCATTGATCACTTCCTCTGGCCGCCCTTCCTCCATAACGATGCCTTCATCCATAAAAATGACATGATCGGCCACATCCCTGGCAAAGGTCATCTCGTGGGTGACGATGACCATTGTCATCCGTTCCGCCGCCAAATCTCTGATAACTTTGAGGATTTCCCCCGTCAACTCAGGATCAAGTGCCGATGTGGGTTCATCAAAAAAGAGCACCTTAGGGTTTAATGCTAAGGCCCGGGCAATGGAAACCCGTTGTTGCTGGCCCCCCGACAACTGGTAGGGATAAGCATTTTCCTTATCCGAAAGGGACATTTTTTCCAGTAGCCTTCGGCCCATCGTCAGGGCCTCTGCTTTGTTTATTTTTTGCACATTTATAAGTGCATCGATAACGTTTCTCATCACGGAGAAATGTGGAAATAGGTTAAAATTTTGAAATACCAGGCCATAATAGCCCTGTATTTTTTTTAACTGTTTGGGGCCTGCTGGTACTGCTTTACCATCCGGGCCAGCTTTGACGGCATGTTCACCCAGGTAAATCAGTTCACCCGAATCCATGCTGTCAAGCATGGTGGCGCACCTCAGCAGGGTGGACTTTCCCGAACCGGATGGACCGATGATGGCTACAACCTGCCCTTCCTCCACATCGAGGGAAATATCCTTGATTACCTCGAGGTCACCAAAACTTTTTCTTAGGTTTTTAATTTCCAGGTATTTCAAAGCGGCAACCCCCTACTTGAAATAATTAAACTTATGTTCTACCCATTCCATAAAGTAAGCCACAATATAATTAAAGATATAATAAAAAATGCCTGCTGCAACAAAGGGAATGACCGATCTTTGCGCAGAGGCGATAGCTTTGGCGGCAGTGAACATTTCTGAAACCGATATTACAAAAGCCAGGGAGGTATCCTTGACCAGGGTAATAACCTCATTTGTTACCGGTGGAAGGATTCGCTTGACAACCTGGGGAAGTATTATCCTGATAAATGTTTGTGTCCTATTGTAGCCTAGCACCTTTGCCGCCTCATATTGCCCAATGGGCATGGATTCAATCCCAGCACGGTATATTTCGGCAAAATAGGCCGCATAGTTTAATACAAAACCGATGATCACTGCCAGGAAACGGTAGCCTCTAGGGGTTGTTATGCCGAAAATAAAAAAGGGCCCAAAATAGACCACCATTAGTTGCAGCATTAAGGGGGTCCCCCGCATGAGTGAAATATAGATTTTAATAGAATTCCTCAGTAGCGGGTTCCTGGACATGCGCCCGAAGGCAACGAAAAGTCCAAGCGGAAGGGAAAAAAGCAGTGTTAGGGAAAAAATTTCAACTGAAATTAGCATGCCCTCGGTTAATTTTAGAAGTAAAACCTGCCATTCCACTGCCGCACCTCCATCTCGCCAGAAAGAAAGGGCCATCTGATAAGGCGACAGCCCTTTCTTATCATTGATTATTGTTGGGTATGGTATCCTTTATTTACCAATAGTGGTTATGTCTTTACCGAACCAGTTATGGGAGATTTCTGCCATTTTGCCATCGGCGGCCATCTCCTCAAGCGTTGCCTGTACAATATCCCTTAAGGCTTCGTTTCCCAAGAGGAAGCCAACGCCGTAATCCTCGGGTGATAGTGCCTCCTCAAGTACTACAAAATCCTTCTCGCGTGATTCCATCTGGTAATTTGCTACAGTATCATCCATGGCTACAGCATCTACCGCACCTGATTCCAGATCCATCAAAGCACCCAGATAATCTGCCGCTTTTATGTAATCACCGAAAGTGTCAACCAGATCGGGCCTGTCCACCAGTGCGGTTTCAGCGCTTGAATCTGCCTGAACGACTACTGTCTTGCCGGCCAGGTCGGCAAAAGAGTTGATGCCTGAATCGGCCCTGACAACAAAGACCTGGGTATTAGACATATAAGGCACGGTCCAGGTGTAATCATCCTCACGCCCGTTGATTGTAAAACCATTCCAGATACAATCAATATTTTTACTGGATAGTTCCATATCCTTTGCATCCCAGGCGATGGGTTGCAGAACCAGTTCCAGCCCTAGGCGGTTGGCAACCTCAGCGGCTAAATCCAGATCGAATCCTGTAAACTCCCCATCATCGCCGACAAATCCCATGGGAGGAAAGTTTTGATCAAAACCGACAATAAAGCTGCCTTCGACAGCTGTTGGAACCTCCCCGATTGAACCTCCGGATACCTCCCCCTGGGTTTCACCAGCTTCCCCGCCAGGCTCACTTGGCGTGCACGCGGCCATGCTGAACACCAGCAATAGAGCCAGTCCCAGTAATAGAAACCTTTTTCCCATACTTTTTGTACCCCCTACTTTTTATATATTATTGTTTCTTTTACATTCTATCAGAACAACATTTTAAAGTAAATAACTATTATTCTTAGAGTGTGTTCTTGCCTCTCGGGTAAAATGCCGATATAATGGGAAAAAGAAAGGAAATGATGCTATGATACCAACTATTCTCCTGCTGTGCAGTATTGTTCTCCTGCTGATTTTGGCCTACTATTATTCAAAATATCGTATGAATAAAGCAATCAAAGAAGTAATCAGGATATTCCGGGTAAAAAACGCTTTGGATGATGAAAGCGCCAGGACAAAGGAGGAGCTGGGATTGATGCCCCCGGGCATATTGATGCGCCTGATGCGTCAGCGGGATTACAAACCCTATGCCCTGCAGTTGTTGCTTGGTGCAGAAATTATCCAGGTGACCATGGAAAATAAATATTTTCTATCGGAGACAAGACTGGCTGCCTCGGTCTTTCGGAAATTTTCCGGCTAGCAAGCATAGGAAATGGCGGTTTTTTTTAAATGGAATATCTAAATGGGATTGTCGAGCGAATTACATATAATAATGAACAGACCGGTTTTTGTGTTATCAAGATAAAATCAAAAGGATTTAGAGATTTGGTTACGGTTGTGGGCAACCTTTCCGCTGTCAACGTGGGCGCGGTCCTGCACCTCAAAGGTCAATGGAGGTATGACAGCAAATATGGCAGGCAGTTCAGTGTTGAAGACTATAGGGAAACGGTTCCCGCCACCCTGGCCGGTTTGGAAAAATATCTTGGCAGCGGGCTGATCAAGGGGATCGGCCCTGTCTACGCCCGGAAAATTGTCAATTATTTCAAGGAGGATACTTTGCGCGTCATTGAGGAATCTGTGGAATATTTGGCCAAGGTGGACGGTATAGGGCCGAAACGGCTTGAAATGGTGAAAAAAGCCTGGCAGGAACAGAAAGAAATTAAAAATGTGATGATTTTCCTGCAAGGCAATGGCGTCTCGACAGCCTATGCTGTAAAAATATTTAAAACTTATGGTAACGATAGCATCAGCATAGTGAAGAATAATCCCTATCGGCTAGCGGATGATATCTGGGGTATTGGTTTTAAAACTGCTGACAAGATCGCCAGGCAGATTGGTTTTGAAAAGGATTCATACGAACGTTGCCGCTCGGGTATTATCTATGTTTTGAATGAGTTTGCCAATGAAGGGCATTGTTATGCCCAAAGGGAACAACTTCTAGCCAAGGCGGCGAAAATACTTGAACAGGAGGAAGGTTTGATCAGCTCTACCCTGGAAACACTTGTGGAAGAACAATCTATCATTCTGGATGAAGGGAATGCCCTTTATTTGCCGCCTTTTTTCTACAGCGAAAAAGGCACAGCAAAGAGAATTAGGGAAATAATGGCAGGGCGAAAAAGCCTATCCTGTAGAAGCATCAGGGAAATTACAAAAGGCCTGCAGGATGAACTAGGTTTTGATTATGATCAGATTCAATTGGAGGCCATTAACGCGGCAGCATCTACGAAGTTTATGGTACTGACCGGCGGCCCCGGTACCGGTAAGACCACTACTATTCTGGCCATCATCCATGTTCTACAAAGAATGGGCGGCAGGATATTGCTAGCCGCACCTACAGGCAGGGCAGCCAAAAGGATGTCGGAAATCACCGGTATGGAGGCAAAAACCATCCATCGGCTTTTGGAATACAAGCCTCCCGGGGGGTACCAGAAAACGGCTGAGAATCCCCTGGATTGCGACGTCCTGATTGTTGATGAGGCCTCAATGATTGATATCATCCTTATGTACAATCTCCTCAAGGCGGTTCCCGATGAAGCGGCAGTCATCCTCGTGGGGGATATTGATCAATTGCCTTCAGTGGGGGCCGGCAATGTTCTTAGAGATATTATTGATTCGGGTATTGTCACCGTTGTTAAGCTCAAAAGGATTTTCCGGCAGGCAATGGGGAGCGCCATCATCAGGAATGCCCACCGTATCAACAAAGGTATGATGCCCCTTTTAAGGGGCGGCCGGGACAGTGATTTTTTCTTTATTGAAGAGGAGGATCCCGAAAAAATTGCCAAAACTATTAAATCGCTTTGTACAAAAAGGTTGCCACGTTACTACAAGGTAAATCCCCTGGAGGATATACAGGTGCTTTGCCCCATGCAGCGCGGTGCCATTGGGGCCCAGAATTTAAACCTTTTGTTGCAGGAAAGCCTTAATCCCGGCAGTGTTTCAATTAAGTACGGGGGGGCTTTTTTTCGCCCGAATGATAAGGTCATGCAAATAAAAAATAACTACGATAAAAATGTTTTCAATGGCGATATTGGTATAATTAGTAATATTGATACAGAAAATAGAATTATTTCCATCAACTTTGAGGGAAACATGGTTGATTATGATACAACCGAACTAGATGAAATAATCCATGCCTATGCAACCACGGTCCATAAAAGTCAGGGAAGCGAATTCAAAATTGTGGTGGCCCCTATTGCAATACAGCACTATATGATGTTACAAAGAAACCTTTTATATACCTGTGTTACCAGGGCCAAAAAGATTCTGGTTCTAGTCGGTACAAAAAAGGCAGTGGGAATTGCTGTTTCCAATGATAGCATCAGACAAAGAAATACCCTGCTGGCCAAAAGATTGGCCGCGGGACAATGATAGCAGGCACGCCTGGCAACTATTACCATTACCCGTTTTGGCTAAACTTTTTAAGTTCTTCATTGAGTGTTGCGGAAGCATTTCTCATCTCTTCGGTTGCTGCCGCTATTTCTTCGGCGGCAGCAGATTGTTCTTCGGTGGTGGCTGCTACTTCCTCGCTTGTAGCGCTAAGCTCCTGCGAAAAGGCTGCCACTTCTTCAATTTTGGATATTAATGAGTTGACAGAGGAAACGATTTCGCCAAAAGTATCCGAGGACTCCAGCATGGCTAACTTTCCAGATTCTACGGCTGCTGCACTTTTATCCATACTCTTAATAGCCGAAGAGGAATCACTTTGTGTATCGCTGATAAGCCGGGAAATCTCTTCGGTAGAAGCGGAGGACCTTTCAGCAAGTTTCCTCACCTCATCGGCAACTACGGCAAAACCCCTCCCATAGTTACCAGCCCGTGCTGCTTCTATAGCGGCATTTAAGGCCAGCAGGTTCGTCTGCTCCGATATTTCATTGATTACCTGGATAATATCGCCTATTTCTGCTGAACGCTGGCCGAGTTTTTCGATAGTTTTCTTTAGGTAACCAAAACTCCTTTCAATAGCCCTCATTTGTTCCAAAGATCTCTCCATTTCAGCCTGGCTGGAGGAGGCCTTTCTTGCTGTTTTTTGGGCTTCCCCGGACATATCCTGGGATAGTGAACTAAGATGCCCGGTAGAAGAGGCCACTTCATTGGTCGATTGGGCGACCTCCTGGACAGAGGAGCTGATGTTTTCCGCTGCACCTGAAACCCCCTGGGAAAGGTTGTCGACCTTACTGGCAAGTTTGCCGATTTGAGCGACAAAATGCCGCAGGTTATCTATCATCTGGGCTACGGCACGGCTCATCAGCCCTACCTCATCATGGCCATATTCTTTTACGGTTACAGAGAAATTACCCTTTGCCACAGCACTAAAAACCCCGAGAAGATCAGAAAGCGGTCGCACGATATTGTTGGCAAAAAAGATGGAAACTGCAGCAGTTACAATAATAGCTATGGCCAACAGGCCAAAGGCAATATTCCTGTTTTGCCTTTGCTGGGTATCATAAGGGGCTGCGGATGTGCCGGCAAAGAGCATACCAATAACATTGTCATCGGTATCACATATGGCAGTATAGGAACCAAACATATTGTTGGACCCAACTATTTGTAAGCGACCGGCCCAATGTCCACCCTCTTCCAGGACCTGTTTTAAAACTTCGGGATGATCGATGGTCGTACCCAAGGCACGTTCGCCTTCCCCATCGGTTATAGTTGTGGCAATTCGTTCATTACCTTTAAAAACCGTAAAATCCACCCCTATCTTTTCCTTGATCTGATCGAGGAAGTCACTATCGATTTTTTGGCCAATTTCTACAACACCGGAGAACTGTGAACTGTAGCTTGCCAGCGGCCCGGCGGAAATTAGCACCAGGCCATTATCGCCCATTTCGAAGCCTGTTACCAGCCTACCGGAGCCAAACCCCACTGCTTTTTTTAGCAGCGGCCTTCCGCTTTCATCTTTTCCGTAGCTATCGGGATCATGGATGCTGGCCAGTACATGCAACTGTGGATCGCTTAACTGCATATAGCTAATGCCGTAGGTGTTTTTGTATATCTCGTAAAGTTGGATAAGCCTTCTTTCGGTTTCCTTTCTGTCTTTTTCCTCAAGGGGATCCATAAATTCATATTTTAGAGTTTCACATAACGGTTTTAAGAGCACTTCTTGTTCATTGAGGAGAAGTTGAAAAACTGTCAGCTTAGTGTCTATTTCACTGGTAGCCTGATCTTCTAGAAAGGTTTTGTTTCTGTAATTTAATACCAGGGTAATAAGAAGGCAAAAAACGGTAACGAGGCAAATAAAATAAATGAGCAACCTTTTCTTCATGCCAAACTTTATATTATTGGCCCCATCCTTAACCATTGTTTCTTTATTTTGGGCCTTTCTTATTTTTGTCCCTCTTTTTTTTGCACCTTTTCTTGCAAACAACATAAGTAATGCACCCTCTCCTCTCCTAATAAATTTATTAATTAAACAGTCATGTTTTCTAAGGAAATATCTGCACTCTTCCTCCTTTTGCCCCCCTTTCTTCTTTTATCATATTTTAGCACATTATTCAAAATAAAAAAACTCTTAGGCCCTTTATTGTAACAATTTTTAAGACAAATTGACGGGATTGTAAATTGTAATTGACAGGCGTTTATTAATTCTTTACAATTGTAATTGTAATTGACATATGCTCATAACTTCATCACTTTACAACAAAAGAGAGTGGGTGATTTAGAATGCCTAAAATTAAGATAACAACGTTGTGCGAAAACAGTTCTCCAGGTTTTGGTTTGGTTCCCGAACATGGTTTGTCGATGTTGTTGGAAACAGGTGGCAAAAAATATCTTTTTGATACCGGCACGGGTGCGGGCCTTACTACTAATGCCAGACTTTTGGATGTCGATCTTGCTACCATAGATGCAGTAATTTTTAGCCATGGACACCTTGATCATACCGGCGGGTTGGAAGATTTGTTGGAAATAAGGGGTTCGTTGCCGGTTTATGCGCATCCGGATATTTTTAATAATTACTTAGGAAGCATAATGGACGGAAACCCCTCTTATGTTGGCCCGCCTTGGACTAATGAATATCTACAAAAGATGAATATTGATTTCATCCATACTGATAGTCCTTTGGAACTGGAAAAAGGAATTATGATTACTGGGCCCATTCCCCGCATTACCCCGTATGAGGAACAGGAACCACAATTTCTGAGGAAGGAAGGGCAAGGCTTTGTGCATGATCAAATTTACGATGACCAGGCCTTGGTGATAGAAAGTTCAGGGGGAATTGTTGTCCTGTTGGGTTGCACCCATGCAGGGCTAATCAATACCCTTAGTTATATTGTGGATCTGACAGGAAAAAGCAAGATAAAGGCCGTTATAGGCGGTACGCACCTGATGAATGCTTCCGATAACAGGCTTGCAAGTACGATAAAGGATCTTCGCAAATTCGATATAGATAAACTTGGTCCCTGCCACTGCACAGGATTCCGGGCCACTGCTGCCCTTCATCAGGCTTTCCCCCAACAATTTATTATTAATCAAGTGAGCAGCGTTTTTGAGTTCGATTAAAACAAGAAATGTAGCAGAAAAAGGGAGGGTTATCCTTGCCGGAGAAACTAATTGATCCATATGGGAGAACGATCGATTACCTGAGGCTTTCCATTACAGAACAGTGCAATTTAAACTGTGTTTATTGCCGCTCGGAATCGAAAAATTGCCGGATGGGTACAGTGGAAAAAGGGTTAACAGTAAAGGAATGTACTGCAATCGCTGAGGCTGCTGTGGGGCTGGGGATGAAACGCATACGCCTGACCGGCGGGGAACCCCTTGTCCACCCCGGAATTCTAGATATTATTTCCCATTTGTCGAGCCTTGATGGGCTCGAGGATTTATCTTTGACAACCAATGGCACCCTGCTGGAAGGGATGGCCGGCAAGCTGGCAGGGGCGGGCCTGGATAGGGTTAATATCAGCCTCGATACCCTTGATGGGGAAAGTTACCGGCGGGTAACCGGGGGAGGAAACATTAATAAGGTCCTGCGGGGGATTGAAAAATCCGCGGAGGCCGGCCTAACTCCGGTAAAAATA
>DUNV01000083.1 GCA_012839215.1 Bacillota bacterium | reverse complement strand
GGCTAAAATAGGCTACGACGTGGAGTCATTGATACCGCCAGATAAGCGCGATGCTATCGGTGCCCCCTTGCGTTTTATCGAAGTTAAAGGCAGAAAGAAAGGGGCTGCCACCGTTACTGTCAGTAAAAACGAGATACTTACTGCCTTTAATAAGCCGGAGGAATATCTTTTGGCTATCGTGGAAATAGATGGCACAAACACCAGGACTACCTATCTAAAAAAGCCCTTTCACAAGCGGCCTGATTTTGCTGCTACAAGCATCAACTATAATATCGTAGATCTGGTAAACGGTTCGGAAATTGTCTTAGAACGAGGTTAAGAATATGGATTATAAAAAAAAACTTATCGAGGTTGCCTTGCCACTGGAAGCGATCAATAAAGCATCAGCCCGGGAAAAATCCATCCGCCATGGGCACCCATCAACTTTGCACCTTTGGTGGGCCAGGCGACCCCTGGCAGCAGCCCGCGCTGTCATCTGGGCATCTTTGGTAAACGATCCCTCAAGCTTGCCGGAGGAGTTCCCTACTGAGGAAGCCCAGTTAAAAGAGCGTAAACGCTTGTTTGGTATCCTGAAAAGGCTGGTGCAATGGGAGAACACTAACAACCAGGATGTGCTTGCCGAAGCCAAGGCCGAGATCATGAAGTCCACTGATGGTAACCCACCACCCCTTCTGGATCCCTTTGCCGGTGGGGGTTCCATACCCCTGGAGGCACAAAGGCTGGGCCTTAAGGCCTATGCCAGCGACCTGAACCCGGTGGCGGTAATGATCAACAAGGCCATGATCGAGATACCGCCCAAATTTGCCGGGCAGCCGCCGGTGAACCCCGAGGCTAGGGCTAACATGGGGAGCGAAATTGAATGGCCCGGTGCCACCGGACTTGCCGAAGATGTGCGCTACTATGGTGAATGGATGAAAAGGAAAGCCTTTGAACGTATAGGGCATCTGTATCCCAAAGTTAAGGATGCACATGGGCAGGAACGCACCGTCATTGCCTGGATCTGGGCCCGTACGGTGAAATGCCCTAATCCGGCTTGTGGCTGTGAAATGCCCCTGGCCAGTAGTTTTGTGCTTTCCAAAAAGAAAGGCAGGGAGGCATATATTCAGCCTGTTATCGAAGGGAAAAAGATACGTTACGAAATAAAATATGGCAAAAATGCCCCCGATCCACCGAAAGTGGGGAGAGGTGCGAAATTTAGATGTATCTATTGCAATTCGCCTGTTGATGGTTCTTATGTAAAAGCTGAAGGTGTTGCAAAACGTATGGGTGCACAACTTATGGCAATTGTTGCCGAAGGGGACAGAAGGCGTATATATCTATCTCCCGATGATGAACACATAAAAGTAGCTGATTGCGCTGAACCAAAATGGAAACCAGAAGGTGAAATGTTCGGCAAAGCCGCTGATCAACTTCCTTTATACGGGTATACCGACTTTGCCGAATTATTTACCAACCGCCAGCTTACTGCACTGACTACATTTAGCGACCTTGTTGCTGAAGCTAAAAAGCAGGTTTCAAATGATGCGGTTACAGCTGGCATTGCTGACGATCATATTCCCTTATCCGAAGGTGGGACTGGCGCAACAGCATATGGGCAAGCAGTTGGGATATATTTGGCATTTGCCATTGATAGAACAGCAGATTTTTCAACATCGGTTTCACGGTGGGTACCTGGAAATGAAAAAGCAATGAACCTATTTAGCAAACAGGCAATACCCATAACATGGGATTATCCTGAAGTTAACGTTCTTGCCAACTCTGTTGGCGGTTTTGTTACAATTACAAATTTCTTATCAAAATGTATTGAAACTTTATTTGCCGGGGCAAAGGGGGTAGTAGAACAGCAAGATGCAAAGGTAGATAGAGGGCTACGCAGCATAATGGTTTCAACTGACCCACCTTACTATGATAATATTGCTTATGCCGATCTATCCGACTTTTTTTATGTCCTGCTGCGAAATAATTTAAAAAGCACTTTTCCTGATCTGTGCCGCACAATGCTTGTGCCTAAATCAGAGGAACTAGTTGCAACTACTTATCGTTTTCAGGGAGAAAAAGACACGGCATACCGATTTTTTGAGAAGGGTATGTTGATGTCATTTAAACGCATAAACGCTTATGTGCGAGAAGATATACCCACAACAGTATATTACGCCTACAAACAAAGCGATTGTGATATTAATAATAGCACAACGTCTACCGGCTGGGAAACAATGCTGTATGCAATCATACGAGCTGGTTTTGTAATTACAGGTACATGGCCCATACGTTCTGAGCAGAGATACAGGGCTGTAGGCATGAACACCAACGCTCTTGCCTCCTCTATCGT
>DUNV01000082.1 GCA_012839215.1 Bacillota bacterium | reverse complement strand
CTCGACCCTGCCACAGCGCCGGCAGATAAAGTGGGGATGACAATGCCTGCTGTTGCCACAACTGCAAACAGCAAATCGCCGATTTCTATCGCCGGTTTCAACTTTGTGAACAATCCCAGCCTCTAAAAATGCGTTGAGGGAGCGATAAATGCTGACATAGTTAAAATCAATATCCCGCAATCCATTAGATATTTCCTGTTGTGTAAGGGGATTTTTTGCTTTGAGGAGAAGTTTAAGGAGGGCAATCCTGCCACTAGTCTTCTTTAATCCGGTCCCGGATAAAATATCACAAGCCATCTTCCCAAAATCATTAACCATACCCGTCACCCTTGGCAAATTATTCCCACCGCAAAAAAAATTGCTGTGGCACAGATAACAATAGAAGCACCGGAAGGAATGTCAAAATAATAAGAAAAGGTTAAACCGGCCAGGCCGCTGGATACACCCACGATCACGGAAAAAAGAAACATAGGACGATAGTTTTTGCTAAACCTGTAACCGGCAGCCGCAGGAATAACCAGCAGGGCTGAAGAAAGAACCACCCCAACGACTAACACTGAAACAACTATCGTCAGTGCCAGCGAGATCAATAGGCCAAAATAAAGACTGGTCGATGGAAGCCCATTAGCCCTGGCCAGTTCCTCATCAAAGGAGATAGTTAAAAGTTCCTTGAAAAAAACAAGGATGAAAAGGAGCACAAGGAACATGACCCCGGCCAAAAACTGTAGATCCTGCGAAGATACCGCCAGAACATTGCCAAATAAAAGGCTGAACAGTTCGGGAAAATATCCCTCTTTTAGACTGATCAGCATAATCCCCAAGGCCATCCCGGCAGCGAAGAAAACACCTATAAGTGTATCCTCCTGCATACCCCCGCAGCGGCTCATATATCCAATTAAAAGCGCCAGCAAAATGGCAAAGATACTTCCCGTATAAAGCGGATTAATACCTGCCAGAACACCAATAGCCATGCCTCCCAGTATGGCGTGGGCGATTCCAGCCCCCATAAAGGAAAGCCTGTTTAGCACGACAAAAAAGGATAGCGTGGAACAAAGCAGCCCGACCATGATAACCGCCAAAAACGCCCGCTGCATAAAGCCGAACTGAAAAATTTCCACAATTTCAGGCCCTCACTTTTTCGGAAATGAAATCAAACTCGCAGCGATATGCCCTTTCCAGATTGGAACTACCAAGTACGTCCATAGGTGCCCCATGTATATGCATGGTCCGGTTAATGCAAATTAAGCACCCGGCAAAACGTGAAATCATGACTAGATCATGCGATACTATTAGAACAGTAAGCCCATGGATAGACTGCAATTCCTTTAAAAGGGCAAAAAAGTTGTTTTGCGTGGGCAGATCCAGCCCGGCATTTGGTTCATCAAGGAATAAAAGAAGAGGTTCCTTGATCAAGGCCCTCGCCAGGAAAACACGCTGTTGTTGCCCGCCGGAAAGTTCAGCAAAGGGTTTCTTTTCCAGGGGGAGCAACCCCACCATTTCCAGGCAGTATCTAGCTTTTTCCCGCCGGGCACCAATAAACAGTTTTCCCATAGATGTTGCAGTAAAAGAACCCATAACAACAACATCCAGGCAAGAAAGAGGAAAATGGTTACCCAAAACTGGCCTTTGGGGCATATACCCGATGAGATCGCGTTTTTTCCCCATTTTATCATGATCAAGGCCAAACAGCCGAACCCGGCCTGAAGTTGGCCTAAGAAGTCCCAAAAGTACCCTCATCAGCGTTGTCTTCCCCGCGCCGTTGGGGCCAATAATCCCTACCATTTCCCCGGGTGCAACAGCAAAGCTGATACCCTCCAGGATCCGGTTTTTCCCCAAAACAACATTGATATCTTTCACTTCTACCACCGGGCTATTTGGCATGGGCCGCCGCCTCCGGGCTCTAATTGCAAGTAAGTTGCATTTAAGAGTATATGCTTATCTTACAAAACATATGCCCCGGAGTCAATTTAATATAGGAAGAATTACCGCGGGCATTAAAGCAAATAATAATAGAAATGCGCCTTAACTGCCGGATTTCAGAATGGGAGGTAAACAAATTGACACAAAAGTTAAACGTGGGCATTATCGGAACAGGAATGGCTTTTGAAAAGCT
>DUNV01000005.1 GCA_012839215.1 Bacillota bacterium | reverse complement strand
TCGGCCGGACTCCCGGCAACATCATTGCCATCAGGCCAATGAAAGACGGTGTTATCGCCGATTTCGATGTAACCCAGACCATGCTGAGGCACTTTATCAGTAAATCCTACCGGCGGCGTACTGTTTTCTTGCCACACGTTGTCGTCTGTGTTCCTTCTGGCGTTACGGAAGTGGAAAAAAGGGCAGTCCTGGATGCCACCAAGCAGGCCGGAGCCAAGGAGGCGTTTCTAATTGAAGAACCAATGGCGGCAGCCATGGGGGCGGGCCTACCCGTGGAGGATCCGACGGGGAGTATGATCGTCGATGTGGGCGGCGGGACAACGGAGGTGGCTGTTATCTCTCTTGGTGGCATCGTTACCAGCAAATCCATCCGCGTAGGTGGGGATGAGCTCGATGATGCCATTGTTAACTATATTAAAAAAACATATAACCTCATGATTGGGGAACGTACCTCCGAGGAAATAAAAATACAAATTGGTTCGGCTTATCATTATGATGAGGAAAAACATTTCGAAATCCGCGGCAGGGATCTTATTAGTGGGCTTCCCAAAGTTTTGACCATCAGTTCCTGGGAAATCGAAGGTGCCCTGGCAGAATCAGTTACTGACATATTGGAAACGGTGAAAACTACCTTGGAAAGAACACCTCCCGAGCTGGCAGCCGATTTAATGGAAAAGGGGATTGTCATGTCCGGAGGCGGTGCCCTTTTAAGGGGTCTTGATAAGCTCATCTCCGAGGAAACGGGTATGCCGGTTTTCCTGGCAGAAGATCCATTAGACTGTGTCGTTCTGGGGGCTGGGAAGGCCCTTACGGCCATAGAGCTTCTAAAACGTGTTTCCATTACCCCCCGAAAATTATTTTAAATTTGTACGGTTTCAGGAAGGCAGTGTGAAGTGGTGAATCCGTCCATCTGGAAGAAAATAGTAACGGTTCTGGGTGTTATACTTTTATTGCTTTTGCTGATTTATTTTACAGAAGGAAACTATTTACGCGTTACTATTGTTGATGACCTGTTATTAACCTACCTTACACCGGTTCAGGGGTTTATTTCCCGCCTGGGGTTGGGCACGGTAGGTTTTTTCCAGGAACTTTTTGCCTTTCATCACTCGCAGCAGGAAAATAGGGTATTAAAAGAGGAACTGGCCAGCAGGGAAAACTTGCGCGGCCTGGTCCTAGAATTGCAAAAGGAAAACTATCGTCTTAGGAAAATGCTGGATTTCAGGGAACATTCCGCCTATGAGCTTTTACCGTCCGAGGTAATTGCCAGGGATCCCAGCAACTGGTTCGAAACAATAACGATTAATAAGGGCTCCCAGCACGGGGTTAAAAAAAATATGGCCGTGGTAACTCCCGAAGGCCTTGTTGGGAATATCCTTAATGTCTCACCATCTTCTTCGCAAGTTTTACTCCTGACAGACTCCAGGCGTGCTGTAAGTGCTATAGTCATGCGTTCCAGGGAGCCGGGCGATATTGGCATTGTCGAGGGCTCTTCGGGGGAAAACGTTTATTTAAAGTTCAGCAATCTTCCGCCGGAGGCCAATATTCAACCGGGTGATATTGTTATTTCCTCGGGGCTGGGGGGCATTTTCCCCAAGGGGCTGGTTATAGGCACTGTCCAGGAAACGGGGCTTGATCAATATGGACTGTTGCAGCAGGCCCTCGTTCTCCCGTCTGTAAATTTTAACCGCCTGGAAGAGGTTTTTATTGTTTTGGAATTTCCCTTTAAAGAAGTGGAGGGGGAGGAAGAAGGTGAGGAATAAAAAGTTATGACAGCGCACAATTCGTCTGATAAACTGTCACTGAAGGCCTACCTTGTCTTTATATTTTTTGCTGTCATAATTCTGCTGATAGAAGGATCATTTTTTTCATTTCTTTTTTCCCGCGGCACGATACCTGATTTACTTCTAATCTTCGTGGTTTGTCTTGCCTTTTTATGGGGTGAAAAGAAAGGGATTGTATTAGGTCTAATTGGTGGTTTCCTCCAGGACCTTTTTTTTGGGCCGGCTATTGGCTTTTTTACCCTGGCCAAGATGGCCGCGGCATGTTTTTCCGGTTTTTCCTCCCGGGAAATATATAAAGATCAGGTTATCGGGCCCATGTTGACAGTGTTTTTGTCAACCTTTGTACATGAATTTGTTGTCTTTTCCCTGGTTGGTATTTTCTGGGGGAACAGATTTTCTTTTTTCTTTGCCCTCGATCAAATTTTTTTACCAAAGGCTCTTTATCATCTGGTCTTGACGATTCTAATTTATCCGCTCCTTTATCAGGCCGAACAACGGCGCTTTTTTTCTCCTGTTTCCTATAAATGATCTCTGCCTAAGTATTTGTTGCCAGGGTGAAAATAGATGGACAAACAAACTTTAAAAAGAACAAGAATCTTTATTTTAATTATTATTCTTATTTTCTTTCTGCTCCTTTCCCGCTTGGCCTACCTGCAAGTTATTAATTATGATTATTATTGGGGGCGGGCGGAAAAAAATCGCCTGCGTATTTTGCCCATTACAGCACCACGTGGTGAAATTTTCGATAGGAATGGCAGGCAACTGGTAGCCAATAGGCCAGGCTTTACTGTTTCGTTGGTAGATTTGGGCAATGGCTATAGCGAAGAGGCCATCGTCCGCCTGGCCGGGCTTTTGGATATGGAAGTAGAGGAAATCAATAAAACGATTGATTCACACTATTATCGCCGCTACCTTCCTATCCGCCTAAAAATGGATGTGGATGTGGAGACGGTTTCACAAATTGCCGAAAACCGCCTTGATCTTCCCGGGGTGGTTATCGAGGTGCAACCCATCAGAAACTATGTTTTGGGCAGTTTTGCCGCCCATCTCCTTGGGTATCTGGGCGAGGGAACTGTCACTGAGGGGATCATGGATTTTTGGCAAGAGGCCGGTTACCATTATCAACAGGGTGAACTGGTGGGTCAGGCCGGTTTGGAAATGGTTTGGGAACCGTACCTAAAAGGGGAGGACGGGGGCCTGCAGGTTGAGGTTAATTCAACCGGGCAGGCGATCCGGGAGTTTGAACGTGTGGAACCCAAGCCGGGTGCAAATCTTTTTCTGACACTGGATGCCTCTCTGCAGCGGGCAGTAGAGGAATCACTCGGGGAAGCTGTGCAATTGCAACTGCAGGAGGGTAATTCCTATGCGGGTGAAGCAGGCGCTGTAGTTCTTGAACCAACGAGCGGCCGGATTTTGGCTATGGCCAGTCTTCCTGCTTATGATCCCAATACATTCCGCCGTGATTATCCCGAACTCTTGCAAAGCCCCGGGCGGGCTTTGCTCAATAAAACGATGGAGGAACACTATCCTGTCGGATCCGTTTTTAAAATGGTCACCGGTGTTGCCGGCTTGGAAAAGGGTGTCATCAACAGAACGGAAAAGCTGTTTTGTGGCGGGAGGTTAACACGCTTTGGAGCTACCAAGTCCTGCTTCCGTGGGACGGTTCATGGTTCGATTAACATTGTGGAAGCCATTCGGAAATCATGCAACATTTTTTTCTATGAACTGGGGCTTAGGGTCGGCATTGATGATCTGGCCTATTTTGCCCGGGAATTCGGTTTTGGTGAGCCGACGGGCCTCAAGGATGTTTTTGGGGAAAAGGGTGGCATTGTTGCCAGC
The DNA here is from genome assembly GCA_012839215.1 of Bacillota bacterium. Taxonomy (GTDB): domain Bacteria; phylum Bacillota; class Dethiobacteria; order DTU022; family UBA8154; genus DUNV01. The sequence goes on along the minus strand of DUNV01000005.1, from coordinate 5,793 downwards.
CGGGAATACAAGGAACAACTTTTAAATGAACCCTGGTATCCGGCAGAAACCATGGACGCGGCAATCGGCCAGGGTTACTGCAGCATTACCCTTTTGCAACTGGCAAACTATGTATCCATGATTGCCAATGGTGGTGTACACTACCGGCCTTTTCTGGTGGATAAAATTATCGACTGTGAAGGTAATGTCGAGATGGTGGCTGAACCGGAAGTTTTGCATACGATGGAGATAAGCGATCTGACCTGGCAAATTATCCGCGAGGGCATGGGGCTGGTTACCTTACCAGGGGGAACTGCTTCACGTCTGGCTGATTTTCCTGTAAGGGTGGCAGGAAAGACGGGCTCGGCACAGGTGGCTGGCCGTGGGAGCGATATCCCTTCACACAGTTTTTTCGTGGGCTACGCACCGGCGGATAACCCACAAATTGCTCTTGTCGTTTTCATAAAATATGGGGGAACAGGCGGGACGAGTGCCGTTCCTGTAGCCAGGGAAATATTGGAGAGTTACTTTGGTGTGGATGCCGGACAAGAGCCGGAGGAGGATTTCCAGCAATAATTACCTGTATATGGCCTTTTTAGGGGGTATCAGATGTTTGACCGCCGCCTTCTCAAAAATTTTGATTACCAGTTGCTGTTGATCGTTCTGGCGCTTTGTTTATACGGTCTGCTGGTGCTTAGCAGTGCCATCCGGGGGGCAGCAACCGGCAGCCCGCTTGTTTATCTACAAAAACAGGCCCTTTCCATCGGCATTGGTATACTTGCTATTTTGATCATTATCAGTATAGATTATATCTACCTTTATCGCCTATCCTGGTATTTCTATGCACTTAATTTTATCTGCTTGGGCGCTGTTCTTTTTATCGGCAGCGAAGGCGGAGGCTCGTACCGCTGGATTGATCTAAAAGTAATTGATTTTCAGCCATCGGAACTGGCTAAAATTATTATTATCATTACCCTGGCCAGCCTACTCGTGGGGCTGAAGGAAAAACTGGCAAACCCCGTTCAGCTATTACCCCTCTTTTTGCATGTTCTTGTGCCCATGGTTCTCATTTTTCTGCAGCCTGACCTGGGGACTGCCCTGGTATTTGCCGTGATCTTTATAGGGATGCTTTATATGGCCGGGGTGCCCGTTAAAAATCTTCTCATCCTTGTCGGTTCTGGAATAGCAGTTACCCCCCTCTTTTGGCTAAAGCTGATGAATTACCAGAAAATGCGCCTTATTGTTTTTGTAAACCCGGATATGGATCCCCTCCATTATGGTTATCAGTTAACCCAATCCATGATCGCCATTGGATCAGGTGGCCTGACCGGTAAGGGGCTTTTTAGCGGGACGCAGGCCAGGCTGCAATTTTTGCCTGAACAGCATACAGATTTTATTTTTTCCGTCCTCGGTGAAGAGCTTGGTTTTCTGGGCAGTGCCATTTTGCTGCTGCTTTATTTTTTATTGATCTACCGTATTTTGAAGATAGCCTCCTTTTCCAAGGATTCTTTTGGCTTTCTGCTTTGTGCCGGTGTGGCAACGATGCTTACCTTTCAGATACTGGTAAATGTAGGTATGACCCTGAGCATCATGCCTGTAACAGGCCTTCCCCTACCCTTTATGAGCTATGGGGGCAATGCCATGTTGATGAATATGATTTCCATTGGTGTTGTTCTTAACGTGGGCATGAGGCGGCATAAGATCCAGTTTTAGCATAAACGTTTTCCCCGGAGAATATATTGTACAGGCAGCATAACTCCGGGGGGGTTAAATGTGTTTGAAAAATTTCGGCATAAATCGTTTCCCCGCTTTTATTTAAGGCCGCGTCTGGATGAATATGATTATCTAAGGGAAAGACGTTCCTGGGAGGGCGAAGGGAATGGTTTATCGGATAGGAACAGCCGCGCCCTTTTTGATCTTTTCCCTTTTTCTGTCTTAAAGGAAATGCACAGTTTTCTCCTTTTCAAGGTTACCCTAGCCCTTTCTCTCATCTTACTCGTTTTTCTTCTCACTTTGATTAACCTTCCTTTCTCGCAGGCATTTCGCCGGGGCGTGCATTATGTAACTACCTGGCAAGCAGATTTTATTGCCCTGGGAAAAGAGATGGCACCCGTTGTAAAAAGCCTTTGGGAGGGGGATCCGGAAGGATATTTGGACGTGTGGGCTCCCATTATTGGCGGGGGTGGTGAGGAAGGCGGGATTGATTGCTTTTCCATGCCGATAGAGGGACGAGTTATCAAAAATTTTGGCTATGGCTATAATCCCAAGTTGCAAATGAATGATTTGACCTATGGACTGCTTTTTAGTGCCCCTGGGGGAAGGGATATTGTTGCCGCGGCACCGGGAAAGGTGCAGGGGGTTAAAAACGATCCATATTATGGCCTTCTCATTGTATTGGAGCATTCCGGGAAAGTGGAAACATGCTATGGATACTTGGGAGAAACTTTGGTAAGCGAAGGCGAGAGGGTAAGTCGGGGTGAAAAGATTGCCTGCGCCGGCCCCGATCCGGAGGCACAGGTTTCCTACCTATACTTCGAGGTTAGGGAAAACGGGAGACCATTTGATCCACTACCTTTTTTTGCTGCCCAGTCCGGGCACTAGGGAGGGGGATAAGCCACAGGCCTGGTAGGGGCCTTGCCGGCTAAAGCGGGGAAAGGGTCCTTGCCAGCCATCCTGGGGTAACCATGGGTAATTCTAGATGGCCCTGCCCTGGGATAGAATCAGCAGGTCGTCGGCAGGTCGGAGTCAACCTTTGCCGAAAAACCAACCACTAGGCAGATCTGGGGGTCATTACTTGGAGTTTTGTCTGGCAAAAATAAGGGGACAGAAAATTGTTGTTCACCCGTTTTTCCTGCTTTTTCTATTTCTTTGGTTGCTGGCCGGATTGCCACTGGAAACCCTCTTCCTTTTTGTTTTGGTTTTACTCCATGAATTGATACACTCATTGGCGGCGTGGTATTGTGGCATAAAAATAGACAAGATTGAACTATTCCCCTTTGGGGGAACGGCCCATCCAGACGAACCCCTGGAATTTGAACCCCGCCGGGAAATAATTATTGCCGCTGCAGGGCCGCTTTTTAACCTGGCCTTTTTTCTCTTTCTCTACAACTACCAACACTTAATTTTTTCTCTTTTCCCTTTTCAGTATGCCCATTATCTTTTTTTGCTCAGGGCCAACCTATTTCTTTTTGTTTTCAATTTGCTTCCGGGATTGCCGCTTGATGGGGGCAGGATCCTCAGGGCGCTGTTAAGCCTAAGGATGGGTTTCTTCCGGGCAACCGAAGCCTGCGCGGGTTATGGTAAAGTTTTTGGGGTAATTTTCTTTGTCGCCGGGATATTGTTGACCTACTATGATTTTATTATTCTTTCCATCTCCTTACTTGGCCTTTTCCTTTACGGTATAGCAGGGCGCCAGCAGCGTTCCTCCATCTATCTTTTTCTACGTTACCTGGTAAGAAAGGAAGGGAAGCTCCGAAAAACGGGCGTTCTTAAGGGAGAGCAAATCGTGGCACTTGAAAGCACAACTATTATTGATGTTTTAAAAAGGTTTAGGCCGGCTAAATACCACCAGGTGATCGTTCTTAGCCGGACCTGTCGTGTTATTGGCCAACTATCGGAAAGCCAGCTCCTTTCCACAGCCCTGGAAAAAGGCATACACTTGCCTCTTTGTCACCTTTTTCACCGGGGAGCGGGGTACACAAAAAGGCCCGGCGCCTAGGTGGGGATACGCGGGGGCCCAGAAGGTCCTTCCCCCCTGCACCCCCGATCCTGTCCGTTCCTATAGTTTTCTATGCTTGAAGGTTTTGGAATGGCTGGCATAGTCCTCCACGATATGGCCGTTTCCCAATAGTTTGTATTTATAAATGACGAGTCCCTCCAGGCCCACCGGGCCGCGGGCGTGAATTTTACCGGTACTGATCCCCACTTCGGCACCAAACCCAAAGCGAAAACCATCGCTAAAGCGTGTTGAACAATTCCAAAAGACATTACCGGAATCGACATAATCCATAAAGCGAACAGCCACCTGTTTGTCCGCGGTTATAATGCTGTCGGTATGCCCCGATCCAAATCTATTGATATGATCGATGGCCTCATCCAAATCGGCAACAACCTTTATTGATAATTTATAATCAAGGTATTCCGTTTTCCAGTCGTCATCTGTTGCCGGATCGATGGAGATTAACTCTCGGGTCCTGGGGCATCCCAGCATTTCCACATTTTTTTTCTCCAGTTGTTTTCTGAGCTCGGGTAAAAACCGGGGAGCAATTTTTTCGTGCACCAGGAGTGTTTCCGCAGCATTGCAAACGGCTACATATTGGGTTTTTGAATCGGTGACAATGTCTACAGCCATATCAAGGTCGGCATTTTCATCCACATAGCAATGGCAGATTCCATCGGCATGGCCCAGGACTGCAATCCTGGAGTTATCCATGATATAGCGCACAAAGTCATTAGAGCCCCTGGGGATGATCAGATCGATGTAGTCATCCATTTTCAACATATCGTTAACATCGGATCTTGTCTCCAACAGTGCTGCCCAATGCTCCGGCATTCCAGATTTTGTGGCCGCTTCCCTAATAATTTCTGCCAGGATGCGATTGGTCTCCATGGCTTCCGAGCCGCCCTTAAGCAAAACTCCGTTTCCGCTCTTGAGACAAAGTGTCGCTATTTGCACGAGGGCATCTGGTCTTGATTCAAAAATGACGCCAATAACTCCAATTGGGCAGGTTACTTTATAAAGCTCCAGCCCATCGTCCAGTTCCGTGGCCAGAAGTGTTTTGCCGGCAGGATCCTCCAGTTTAATTAGATCATTGATGCCGTCAGCTGCATCGGCAATTGCTTCAGCACCGAAACTTAACCGTTCCAGCAGCGGCATTGGCAAATTTTCCAGTTTGCTCCTTCTCAAGTCCTCTTCGTTGGCCTGTATGATTTCCTTTTTTCTTTCGATCAGGGAACTGGCAATGCGGGCAAGTGCCTTATTCTTTGCCTCAGTACCGACAGCTGCAAGCCTGATGGATGAATCCTTCACGCGGCGTGCCAGTTCTTCGATTGTGCTCATAAAACCTCGCCTCCTTTTTACAAATATCTTATAACTTTATGAAAAAGAAAGCAACGAACAGCCTGCGATTCAAGGTAAATCTAGTTTTTATGCCAAGAGGTTGGATTTTAACAGGGGAATCATGTGGTATAATGATAATATAATTCAAATGCATAAATTTTATCTGCTATTATACATGAAACCTTGTTTATTATTTCTGGGAAAATTTATTTTCCAAAGAATAGGTCTAGAATAGGTAGAAAAACACAAATCCTTAGTATGGGGTAGTGACATCGATGAACAAACCGGATTATCATCTTCTTCTAGATAAAGTGCAAAAACCAGCCCGCTATCTTGGCGGGGAGATCAATGCTGTCTACAAACCCCCAGATGGGCTGGAGCTGCGCCTGGCCCTGGCTTTTCCCGATCTTTACGAGGTGGGGATGTCCCATTTGGGCCTTAAAATTCTTTATGGCTTAGTCAACAATATGCCTGGTATGTCTGCCGAAAGGGTTTTTGCACCGGGGCGGGATATGGAGGAATTGCTGCAGGGGGAAAAACTGCCGCTCTTCAGCCTTGAGGGCAAGACGCCGCTTTGTGATTTTGACCTGGTCGGTTTTACTATCCAATATGAATTATCTTATACTGCTATCCTGAATATGCTGGAACTTGGTGGGATCCCTTTGCGAAGCGAGGAAAGGAAAAGGGGGGATCCATTTATTATCGGGGGTGGCCCCTGTGTTTTTAATCCCGAACCCCTCGCCCCATTTTTTGAT
>DUNV01000081.1 GCA_012839215.1 Bacillota bacterium | reverse complement strand
GCATCCAATAGGGCTCGCTTAATCTTTACGTCCGCGCCCTGCAACTGATAGCTGTAAAGTGCCTCTACTTTGGGAAAAAGAATATCCTTGGGAGGCAAAGTGCTCTTCTTATTCCACTCTATTTTTCTTTCCCCGTTCCAGGGAAGAAATAAAACAGTGCCGTTTTCCTCGGAAGGCACAAGAACTTTCATTTTTTGCGATACGGCGCTCAAAAACTGGCCCACCTGCCCTTTTTGCATCGTGAGCACCCCAAAACCACCACCTTTTTGATTACAAAAACTCATCCGGATCATTTAGGCTGTATGAACACAGTGGCAGTTCCTCGTCCTGCGACAACCCGGCGTCGCCGCTTTGGAACAGCTCCTGCGTTTCTTTGATCAGCTTTTTATTAATTGCCATGAGCGGCAGCTGCATGGGGCAAACTCTTTCGCATTCACCGCACTCGGTACACCGTCCCGCCACATGAAGTGCCCTGGTCAGCAAAAAGTTGGCATTATCACCCATCATTGCACCTTTCCCATGCCACTTCACCCAGCGTTGTTCTGCATAACAGTCTTTACAACTGCAAACCGGGCAGGCATTTCTGCAGGCATAACAGCGGATACAGCGCGTAATATTCCCGCTCCAAAAAGCATATCTCTCATCAAAGCTACGGCGTTCAAGTTCCTCCACCTCGGTAAATCTATCCTGCATTTGGCGCTGGGTTTCCTCACCCAGAAGATAATCATAGATGACGGGAGCAGGATGGGTGCAGGAAAGACATTTTTCCGCAAGAGGCACGCTCTCCAAGTCGGCAGCCCCAAAAGCAGCTAAGGGATTTTTCATGCCGGGGCATCTTACCCCGACGATTACCACGTTTTCCCGCTTCACCTGGTTATCTTTCATCAAAGTCACCAGTCCCCGCGAGTCACACCCTTTTAGCAAAAGCCCTATTCTGCCGCTGCCTTCCGGAAATTCATTGATGAGATACTTGCTCAAATTGGCTATACAATACTGATCCCAAATGAGACGATCCACCTTATGGGGATCATCAATAAAAACAGGCGGAGAATGAAAAGCTAACCGGCCTTTTTTATAACCGATAAAGCAACCAATTTCACCTTTTTCCATTAGCTCCCCTACCAGCTTTTGCAAATCCTCTTTTATATTCATCTTTCATCCCTAAACTTTCTGTTCGGACCCAGGGCCTTTACCGATTCGCTAATTTTTTCGATTGTTTCAGCAAACTTTTCACCTTCAGAGCTGGAGACCCAACGTACATGAAACCTGGAAGGTTCCAGCCCCATATATTCCAGCAGCCTTTTCGCCAGCAAAAAGCGGCGCCGGGCATAATAATTGCCACTAGCATAGTGGCAGCTGCCGGGCGGTCACCCGGCAACCAGGACAGCATCGGCTCCCTGCTGAAATGCTTTAAGAACAAACTGGGGGTTGACCCGCCCGGAACAGGGAACACGGATGATTCGCACACTGCTTGGGTACTGCCTGCGGTTAAGACCGGCCAGATCTGCCCCGGCGTAGGCACACCAGTTGCAACAAAATGCCACGATCCTGGGTTCCCATGCCGGAGCAGTTTCTAATACATCATTTGTTACAGCCATAGGGCATCCACCTCCGCCAGCATTCCTTCATTGGTAAATCCTTTTAGGTTCATGGCACCGGGACGGCAGGAAACCGTACAAGAGCCACAACCCTGGCAGACAGCCTCATTGACGCGCGCCACCTGACTATAAGCCGTTGTTCCGCGCTCTTCTTCCTGGATCTGTTCCAGCGTAATAGCTCCGTAGGAACACACCAGGAGGCACGAACCACAGCCGGAACAGGTGCCCTCATCCACCGTTGCTGTGATTGGATCCAGCTCCATTTCATCGATGGAAAATAAAGCCAACACCTTTGCCGCTGCGCCGCTGCCCTGGGCAACAGAATCAGGTATATCCTTGGGACCTTGGCAAGTACCAGCCAAATAAAGCCCTGAGGTAAAACTTTCTACCGGCCTCAACTTGGGGTGTGCCTCAGCAAAAAAGCCATCCTTGTCGGTGCCCACACCGGTTAGTAGCGACATCTCCTCCCAGCCGGCAGCCGGCACCATGGCCGTGGCCAAAACGACCAGATCGGCATCAACCTGCACTTGCCGGCCCAGCAGGGTATCTTCACCATAGACGAGCAGACTATCCCCCCGGGGATAGATCCTCGCTACCCTGCCACGCAGATATACGGCCCCTTCCTGTACAGATCGCCGATAAAACTCTTCATAGGCCTTGCCCGGCGCACGGATATCAATATAAAAAACATAGACTTCCGCCCCGCCATTTTTCTCCAACACCTGGTGTGCCTGCTTGGCTGTAGCCATGCAACAAACGCGGGAGCAGTAACTTTTTCCCTTGGCTTCATCGCGTGAACCTGTACATTGGATAAAAACGATCCTTTGTGCCTCCTTGCCATTAGAAGGGCAGATAATCTCCCCTCCCGTCGGGCCCGTTGCGCTAAGCAGCCTTTCAAACTGCAACCCAGAAAGCACGTTGGGATGACTGCCGTACAAATATTCAGCGGGAGCAGCCTCGCCGGCATAAAGGTCGTAGCCAGTAGCCAAAACAATGGCACCAAATTCCTTTTCCAGGATCTCGTCCTCCTGGTGATAATCTATGGCATCGGTCGGGCAAACCTCCTGACAAATGCCACAGCTACCTTCATTTAAATGACGACAATGTTCCCAATCAATGACGGGCTTATTGGGCACAGCCTGGGGAAAACGAATATAGATACTTTTGCGCAGGCTGAGCCCCAGATCATACTCATTGGGGACATGGCTGGGGCAACTTTCCCAACAAAGGCCACATCCCGTGCAACGCTGGTGATCGACATATTTGGCTTTTTGGCGGATCAGCACTTTAAAATTGCCCACAAAACCTTCGATTTTTTCCACCTGACAGTAGGTCATCAATGTAATATTGGGATGCTGTGCCACAGCAACCATTTTGGGTGTACCTATTCAACTGGAACAATCAAGGGTAGGAAAAGTTTTATCGAGCATGGACATCTTGCCGCCGATCGTATTGTCCCTTTCCAGGAGAACGACCGAATAGCCGGCATCTGCAATATCGAGGGCACTTTGCATACCCGTAATGCCCCCACCAATCACCAGCGCATTTTTATTAATTGAAACTGTCGGCCGCTGCAAAGGAAAATTGTAGGAAACTTTGGCCACTGCCATGCGTACCAGCTCGATAGCTTTTGCCGTGGCCTTCTCCCTTTGGCGGCTATGTACCCAGGAACACTGTTCCCGTATATTGGCCATTTCCAGCATAAACGGATTAAGTCCGGCCCGCTCGAGCGTCTTTTGAAAAGTCAGCTCGTGCAGGCGCGGGGAACATGAGGCAACCACGACCCGGTCGAGCTCGTTCTCCCCGATAGAGTTTACGATCAACTCCTGTCCCGGTTCTGAGCACATATAAAGATAATGATCTGCATAGCAAACGTGGGGAAAATTTGCGGCTGCCTTCGCCACTTTTTCCGTATCCACCGCTGCAGAAATATTCGTTCCACAATGGCAGATAAAAACGCCAATTCGCATTCTAGCCCATCCTTCGCATCTAAGTTATTGTTGCAGGACTTTCTTTTTTAGCAGCGGCATGGCATTGACAAAATGCCTGTTAACACCCAGTTCCTTTGGGGCAAGGCCCAGGGCCAAACCCATCAGTTCGGTAAAATAAAGAACGGGGATATAACTGTTGCTTTTTTTCATCTTATTGATATCCTTTTGCCTCATATCGAGGTTCATCATGCACATGGGGCAGGCCAGGGCAATACAATCCGCACCTTCCCGCAGGGCATCTTCCAGTATCCTGTCGATCATCTGAAAACCCACATCCGGCCTAAATGTAGAATGAAAAGCACCGCAGCATTCAACCTTAAAATTCCACTCAACAGGGGCACCCCCTATGGCCATCGTTATCCTTTCCAAAGAGCGGGGATTTTCCGCATCATCCATGGCCAGCTCTGGAGGCCGGACCAGCAAACAGCCATAATAAGAGGCCACACGCAAACCTTCAAGAGGCCTTACCACAGCTTGGGCCACTTTTTCCAGCCCCAAATGGTTGGTAAACACCTCGATCATGGAGTAAACTTCTGCTTGGGCCCTGTACTCCTGGCCGATAGCCTGGCCGATTTTTTCCTTAACTTCTACCGACTTTCTGGCTTCATAGACTGCATTTTTCAACCTACTATAGCAGGCCGCACAGGAAACAACCACGTCCAGCCCTTCTTTTTCAGCAAGGACAAGATTCCTGGCCGGCAGCGCCAGAGATAATAGATAACTGCTACTATGGGCAAAAGAAGCACCGCAACAGTTCCACTCGGGAATCTCCCATAGCTCAACACCCAGTTTCCTTGCCACGGCCAGCGAGGAGAGATAATATTCAATCCCGGTAGACTCCAATGAACATCCTGGATAGTAAGCGTACCTCATGGTGTATCACTCTCCATCTCTTTCACCCGCTCAAACATCTTTCTGACAGCATCGACACTCCTTATTTTATGGGGCAACAACCCCATTTTTCTCCTTTTTAAAATGGCTGGCCCCAGGAGAACATCCTTAAAGGGCTGCCTGGATTTAAGATTGTAGGTTATTATCAGGCCCATTTCAAAGATCCGGCCAAACCTCTTTATTAAACCAAGGAGCAGATCCCCAAACATGCCGATATTCTTTTCCGCAGCAAGATTTTTCTCCCGTGCCCTAATGCGCAGGGCATCCATCAACTGCGGAAGCTGAACACTCCTGGGGCAGCGCGTATAACAGGCAATACAATCGCTGCACAACCAGATAGTGTGGGAAGAAAGCACCTCATCAATGAGGCCCAGTTGCAGCATGCGGATTATTTCCCTAGGCATGTAATCCATGGCAAAAGCAACGGGACACCCGGCAGAACATTTTCCGCACTGGTAGCAATCCCTTTCGTCCACCCCGCTTTCCAAGCGGATTTGTTCCCGAAACTGTGCAGCATCCTCATGATGAGAACCAAGATTTATTCGCTCCATCTTCTCCTCCCCTGATCCTACGTTCTATGCAGCAAAAGTACGGCAAAATGCAGCAAAATCATTGTTTATACCCTACTTCAGGGGCCAGACAGCGTTTTTAGGAACAACCAATTTGCCATAATCAGGATCCTTGTCGATCCCCTCCAAGTCGAACCACCAGTGGTCCTTATGAACGGGTTTGCCATAGCCTAGAACATCGTCCATCCAGGCCAGGATACTGTTGAAAAGTTTGATGCGTCGCTGCACACCCCAGACCGAAGCACGATGGTACCATGTATCAGCCTTATTCCACGGGCATACTTTGATGCAGTTACCGCATCCCGAGCCATTGGGGTTGGTGACCCTGAAAGTCGTGCAGGCGGCCACGTTTTCTCGCCAATCCAGATAGCCGTTATGAACGATCTTATCCCCCTTGGGAATTGCGCCTGCCGGGCATTCCCGCGCGCATTTTCCACAGACGCTGCAAAACTCCTGAAGGCCGAAATCGACAGGCTTATCAGGTATAAGCGGTAGATCCGTCGTCACCACGGCTGCCTTAAACCTGGGGCCCAAAAACGGGTTAAGAACCACCCCTCCGATCCTGCACATTTCACCGAGACCGGCATAAAGTAGATTGGCGGGACCACCACCTGGTAATTCCTGGCGTGGTGCGCCCGGGCCGGATAGCCAAGCCGCCTGATATAGGCCGCCAAAGCTACTGAAATCCAGGCCGTGACCGAGTAGCTGATAAAACTCTGCGCATTGCTGATCCAACCTCGCCCGGTGGTTCCATGATAAGTTTTATAGTCCTGATCGATTAAAACGCAAATAGCATACTTATGATCCAGATCAATCTCATTTCCAAACTGATCATGACTATAAACAGCAAATTTGGGAAGCTCACAAATGCCTACCAGATCAGAGCGTAAAAAGTAGGCAAGTTCTTTAATATGCCGTGTTATCGAAGCTGGATCATCCGGCAGTGGCGCCTTTTCCTCAGCAATGCGTCCATCCACGGGATCCCGCATATGCACGGCCATTTCCGCCAGCGTGGCAGAAATGGGATGTTTCTGCACAAAGCGGGGCCTTTCCCTCACCACTTTTTCACCAAAATCACCCCGGTAAGCCCTGTTAAAACCCGACTCTCTTTCATCCACCCTTTGCACATCGCCCACAATTTCTGTTGTGGGGACATCCACCCTCTTTAGCCTATACATGGGAAATGGATCAAGATCCCTCGTCGAATGGGGATTGGAATGAATGCGACTTTTAGCCATACTGCTTTCCCCTCCCAAATCAAAATTTATAATTCAACTGCATAAGTACCTTTCACCTATGCAGAAGAATACAGTCTTTGTAGTAGAGCCATTTGCACAAGAAACCATGCCTATCGAAACAAATCCCTCTTGGCAAAAAACAACTTTTATTTTCAACGCATCAGGTTTGGTAAAATCAAAGCAATTTGCGGGAAAATGACAATCAGCAAAAGACAGACAATCATTGCCGCCAGGAAGGGAGCGATTCCCCGAAAGACCGTTTCCACGGAAACCTTGGAAACGCTGCTGGTTATATACACGCCAATACCAACCGGCGGCGTTATAAGTCCAATATTTATCAAAATGGTCATGATGATACCAAACCAGATCCCGTTGAAACCCAGATCAATGATCACCGGGTAAATAATAGGCACTGTCAAAACGAGAATGGCAATACCCTCCATGAACAGCCCCAAAATAAAATACATAAACAAGATCCCGGCCAGGATCAAATAACGTGAAACTGCCATCGATGCAAAAGCACTGCTAAGCATCATCGGTATCCGCGCCGCGGCAAGAAAATAGCCAAAAACAGTAGCACCGATAACCACCAGAAAAATCATCGTCGTAATTTGCACCGATGAATCCAGGGCCTCCCACAGCCTTTTAAAGGTCAGGCGCCTGCTAAGTAGCGAAATGGCGAAAGCACCAAACGCCCCTACCCCTGCCGCTTCTGTGGGAGTAAATACGCCCAGGTAAATGCCTCCGATGCTGAGCAAAAAAAGCACGACAACAACCCAGATATTTTTTAGTACGACTATTTTTTCCCTGGTAGATTTTTTAGGTTGTATATCGCAAAGAGAAGGGTCACGTCTTACCTGTAGATAGATCATCACAGCAAATAAAATAGCCTGCAATATCCCCGGAAAAATTCCTGCGATCAATAATTTGCCGATCGGTTCCATCGTTAAAATCCCGTAAAGAATAAGAATAACGCTGGGGGGGATCAAAATACCCAGGGTCCCCCCGGCAGCTACACAAGCCGTAGAAAGAATAGGCTTATAGTTAAATCTGTTCATCTCGGGAATAGATACGGAGGCCATCGTTGCTGTAGTGGCATTCACTGAGCCGCATACTGCCCCAAAGGCAGCGCAGGCACCTATCGTGGCCATAGCCAGGCCTCCCCGCAAATGCCCAATCCAGGTATTGGCAACATCATAGAGATCCCGTCCGAACTCCGTTTGCAGGAGCAACATGCCCATCAGGGTAAATAGGGGCACCGCACTTAGACCATAGTTGGAAGCCTGGGCAAAAGGGGTCATCCCCAGCCTGGCCAGGCCACATTTTACTCCCAGAAGGTAAGCAATCCCCAAAAATCCCACGATCAACATGGCAATACCTACCGGCATGCGAATAGCCAACAGTATCAGAAGGAGTACTATGCCAATCAGGCCAATCAACCCCGGGGTCATTTTCCACACACCCCCTTCAATGATTTGAGAAAATAGAGCAGAAAGAGCAGCATAAACACCAGTGCACCAAGTGCACCAAGTAATACAAAAACATAAATTGGTAGAGAAAGAACTCCGGTAACAGCACCGGCTACCTTCAGATTGTTGGCATGTCTACACATTTCCCAAACAACGAGCGCAAAGACAATGGCACTAACAAAGTAAACAAAAGTCTCTACTTTTGCCCTGGACCCTGCGGATAATCTATTTACAACGGTATCAATACTTATATGCCTTCCTTCCAGTAGAGCATGGCCCAGGGCAAATAAGACGATCAACACCAAGGCCAGCTCCGTCAATTCGAACGTGCCGCGAAATGGTTTTGAAAAAAAGAAGCGCCCGGTTACATCAACAGCAGTAAGAATCATCAATAGAAGAAGGACATACGCTCCCACCTTATTCATCAACCAACTCAGCTTTTTTATTGCATTTTCTATGAAAAGCCCGGTTTTAAACAGCCACATATTAAGGAATCCTTTCTACCTGTACTTTTCTGACAACTGAACGGCTTTCTCGTAGACCTCTCTCCCGGGTAATCCTTTTGCCTCTTTATCAGCAATCCATTCATCCACGATAGGGGCAATTGCCTCCTTCCATCTCGCCAGCTCTTCATCGGGTAGGTTATAAATGGGTACACCTTTCTTTTCCAATTCCCCAAGCCCAAGCTGCCCGCCATGATCATAGGCTTCCCCTGCCTTAATAGCCATTTCTTTGCCAATGATCCCTTCAAAAACTTTCTGATCTTCAGGGGAAAGACTATTCCAGGTATCCTCATTCATGGCCATGAAAAATGTGCAGACATAAAAATCGCCAAAAGTGGCATAGTTGACAACTTCGCTGAGGTTAAAATCATAGATCGAAGATAGCGGGGCAATGGTGCAGTCCACAACACCTTTTTGCAGGGCTTCATAAAGTTCGGACATTGGCAAGTTAACGGGTATGGCTCCCCAGGCCTCCACTACCGGGTTAAGGGTAGCCGATGGAGATCTGAGCCTTAATCCTTTAAGATCCTCAAGCGTCTTGATTGGCTTATTGGTGCTTACCAGTTGCCCAACGTCGTGACAAAAGAGCCAGAGAATCTTTACTCCTGGGTGTTC
>DUNV01000080.1 GCA_012839215.1 Bacillota bacterium | reverse complement strand
CCGTCGAGACTAAATCTAAGTAGGCGCCACGACAACAACTCTGCCTTATCTGTCCAGAACCTATCGTGCGTGAAATCTTTGCCTTTTAGGGTCCATAGGGCAGACTTTAGAAGAGCCATGCCTGAATGTCCAATATCGTAAACGCTGATATTATTGAAAGGACGTCGGCTATCCGCCATGACCCCATGAAATGCAGGCTTAAGATCAGCAATAAATTTGCCCAGTGAAAAGGAGCTGCTATCTACACCAAGATGCTCTTTTATTATACGTTCCACATTTTCGCGGGCTGCATCATATTCGCGGTATTTTACTCCTGCATTTTTACTTTCATATCCAAAAGGCGTAGCCATATAAGCCGGGCTATTTTTGCTCTGCCCACGACAATAAAAGACATCCTTCTCACCGCCAGATGCCCCGCGATGACAAAGATTCAATAGATGGGTCAGTAGAGAGCTGCTGCCCCTGATGAGTTCGATATTATATGGGTTCCCAGTACCTGTTCTTTTAATAATACCCAAGTGCTGATGAAAATCTTTTTTTACATCCCTATTGAAGTACAGGCGGCCGTCGTCTTCCCCCTGCCCCAAATATTCGATAAAATCCCCCCATCTATATTCACAGTCATTAAAAGGGTAAAAAAGATTATCGTCGCGATTAAAGACTTTTCCTGCGAGAATGTTTTTGATCTTAGCAAAAACCTTTTCCGTTATATCATTTTCAGAATCAAAATGCCTGGTTGATTTGTCGAGAAGGAAAAAATCCTTGTAGAGGTTTATTCCTGACTTTTTAGCATCTGCCTTGAGAAGACCAACGATATGTTGGTAAAAATAATGTTGTTTACGATCATCTTTTTCAAGCATTTCCTGGTGTTCAAGGTTAAACTCCCTACAAACCTTTCCAAGATTATGTAGATATGCCCCGGCACAGGCTCTTAGTACAGGTTCCCTATACCTTTCGATCTCCCCAATAATGTCTACCTTGTTCAAGTTTATTATCCCTCCCCTTCCACAATTTTCAGTGGAAACTCCAGCATTTCTTCCAGACTGCCAAAACGATAACCCTCCTTGCCTGAGGAAGGGGAATCATCTGCAACACCCTTATGATCCCCGGATATTCCCCGTTCCTGGCACCAATTACGAAAGCGCTTGTAATTATTTAAAGAAGTCCCCGTTTTTTCCGAAACCTTTTTGTAATCCTTATTGCTATAAAACGCCCCCTTGGAATCTAGAAAAATACTTTTTATCTGCCCCCCGCCATCAAAAAAAGTAGTATATTCTTCCGGAACCATGTCTTTTTCTCCCTGTTCGCCGTGAACATCTGTTGATAGCCCATTATCAATAAAAACCCCGTTTATCTCCCTATTGACTTTGCCAAAACCGCTGGACGTCTTTGCCCCGATGCCATAATATATAAAAAGATCATACAGGCCCTGTGCTACAAGTTTGATACTCCCCCTAGCATCCTCGTCTCGTTTGCTGCTAGTAGTATAAAGGGGTACATATAATATTGTTAACCAGCCACTTGCATCTCTTTGTACAACCTC
Organism: Bacillota bacterium; assembly: GCA_012839215.1. Taxonomy (GTDB): domain Bacteria; phylum Bacillota; class Dethiobacteria; order DTU022; family UBA8154; genus DUNV01. The sequence continues at coordinate 434 of DUNV01000080.1, read as the reverse complement.
AAGATGAAATGGATCATTGCCGGCACCGGTTTCACGGCTGTGGGGATTAACAATTTCAAAACTAGTTTTGCCTTCCCCAAAATATGTTGGAAAAAAACAAAGACTCCCTTTAAGGGGGAGCTGTTCATCACCAAATAATGTTGTCAAAAGAAAACGCCACCTGGCCAATTCTGCTGTTTCCATCTGTTTCGCCTTTTCTTCTAAATGGCGGTCGATACTTACCCGCAGCATCCCCTTCCATTGGCTTGGCGAAATGCAGGGAACCCCGAATACTTGCTCGCGGCGCAGTGGGTTATCCAGCATGTATAAAGGGTTATCATCCTGACTGGTATAAGGGGAAACAAGGGAAAACTTAAGCGTGAGCAGCCAGGAAAACTCCGGTAGTCGCTTAACATCAATTTGAGGCTTATCAAGTTTCAGCTTTTTCATGAGAT
>DUNV01000004.1 GCA_012839215.1 Bacillota bacterium | reverse complement strand
GCCCCGCCGTAATAACTGGGGACGAGTCCGGCCAGCACCCGTAAAAGGGTCGACTTGCCACAACCGGAGGCACCCATTAGCAGGATAAATTCTCCCTCATCTATTTTTAAATTAACATCTACAAGAGCTGCGTCATTTTTTTCCGGATAGTAGTAGGTTAAATTTTTTACTTCAAAAAGCTCCATTTGTTCCACCCCCAAGCCGCTAAAACAGGAACCATAAGCATGATAAACAAGACCGATAAAACCGCCATCAAATGTGGGGTAAAAACGATTTTATCCAGATGGGGATAAAAGGAATAATCCCCCCATCCCCGCACAAGATTAAAAATAATAATAAGCAGAGCGAAAAAAGAGGTAGCGAAAACCAAGGTATCTCCAAAGCACCAACAGTGATAAAAATAGCTTGTGCGGGGCCCGCTTCCATAGGCTCTGGCCTGGATGCTTTCCCCAATGTTAAAGCTGTCCTCCAGGGACGAAATAAGGAGCACCCGGATAAGAGGCAGCCGGTTTTTAACCCTTGTTAGGAAGTTGCCCGTATGAAAATTTACCCCCCGGCATTGGGCAATTTCCCCCGCTCCCCGTAATTTTCGTAAAAGGTGGGGCATGGTTTTGGTAGCCAGCGCCACCAGCAAGGCAGAACGAGGAAGAAGTTTTGCTGCCATGGAAAGGACCCTGTCGGGGTTGACCGCCTGGTTATAGAGCATAAAAGCCGTGAAAACAGTTAGCAGACGGATCCCCATAACCAGCGCAAAAACAAGTGTTTCCAGAGTAACATTTATCCTTCCCAGTAGCGGAAAAGTAGGGCCCCAAAGCAAAACTGTGCCCCCCAAACGGTTAACCAGTACGTTAATCAAGGCAAATATAACGATGAGCAGGAAAAAAAAGCGTGCGCTGCGCAACCAGTCACCCAGGCCCCCCGAAACAATCAGGGCAGCAAAGCAAGGCACAAAAAAAACCAATAGATACAAAGGATGACTGAATGCTACTGCTCCAATAACCACAACTGCCAGATAGAAAAGCATAGCAGCAGGGTGAATGGCCTGAAAAAACAAATCCCTTTCCTGGAAAACTAACATGGCCGTGCTCCTTTTCATTGGCAGGAACCATTTACACTTTGCTGCCCGGTTAACCCTGTTCTATGGATAGATAACACCAACCTAAAAATCAAAAAGGCTGCTTAGTTTGTTTGCATTGGCAATCTAATGATCTGGCCATCAACCACTAGAGCGCCTATCATCCTGGAAAATTGTTCCGGGCCCGTAACGAGGTTACCAACCAACCCGGCCAACCCTTCCATATCCGTAGCGGTGATCAACCATAAAGGGTGGGGATCCCCCAGGCCCATGCCGGTAGCTAGGAGTGCCCCCGTTTTTTCCCCAAAACCCCCACCCATCCTCTGGCCATATTTGTTCAGGGGGTAAAAGATCCCCGGCGTCAACTCGGCAAACCAACCCGTCTTATCCCGGTGCTCTTGTATACCTTCCCAAAAGGGGCTTTGACACAGCAGCTCCCAGAACGCAAGGACAAGAACTGCCTGGGAACGTTCTGCGGCGGCTGCCTCGGTATAAGGAGCCACCTGAACCGGCCCGGCACCCGTTTCTTCCAAAAAACCGGCTAATTTTTCCGCCCATTCGCTGCATCCCTCGCCGGCCAGGATGAGCGTTTCCCGGCCTTTGCCCTCCCCCCCTCCGCCAAATGGTTGGGGGAAGGCCCCCACTGCCGCCGGTGTAAAAGCAATATCATCCCAAGGGTGAAAGTCCCACCAGATGATATCACCTTCTCCGGGCAGGTAGGCAGCAGCACCCTGATCCGTCAGGATACCATTGATATAGAGAAACCAGTCTGCAGCACCTTGTTCCCCATCGGTTTTTCCACTAAAGCCGGACCGATACCCTTCAATAGCGCTAACAAAACCACCGCCGTATTCCGTTTCTATATCCAGATGCTCCTGAAGAAGTGCCAAGAGAGACTGGTTTGGTGTCAACGTTACCCCGGAGCAAAAAATATCCTCCGTTCCAAAATCACGGGTTACCCACAAATCTACATTCCCCGCAACTTCGCTGGGCAATTGGGCCGGGAGGCTACATCCCACCGGCAGGATTAACAAAACGATGAAAAGACAAACGAGGAAACCCTTTGCAAAGACTTTCATACTGTCCCCTCCAATAACCGGCAAAACCCACAGTAGCTCAATTTCAGGTGATCCCATGCGCTTAATAGGATGCACCCATGCCTAGACACATCATAAGTAGATTTACCTACCACAAATACGGATGATTACAACTCATTTAGCAGATGGTACAATACTACTGCAGCCTGCGCCCTCGTGACCAAACCCTTGGGCCGAAAGGTACCATCGGGAAACCCTTTGATTAGTCCACGGGACACAATTTTTTGAACATCATCCCGGGCCCAGTGTGCAATCGTCCCTGCATCGCTGAATAATAAACTCGTTTCCCCTGCCTCGACCTTGTTTGCTGCGCTACTGTAAGCCCGGGCAAGCATCACGGCCATCTGCTCACGGGTAATGCCCTTTTGCGGCTCAAACGTGGTTTCGGTTATTCCCCTAACAATTCCTGCCTGCACTGTTGCGCTTATTGCAGCAAAACACCATAGGTCTTCTTCCACATCCGTGAAGATTGGCCTGACCTTTTCCCCGGCATCCAGCTCGAGGACTCCTGCCAGCATGGCTGTAAATTCGCCCCTGGTCAGATCCCTAGAGGGTACAAAACAATCCTTGCCCACCCCTTCTATAATGCCCCGGCGCGCCAGGTATTCGATAGCTTCGCAGGCCCAGGGAAGGCTTTCCGGCGTAACATCAGAAAATAGGGGGGTGAAAGCAACCGGCCCCGCCGTATTTTGCCGGGCAAGGACTGCACAGGAAGAAAAATGCTCCAAAAAAGCAGAAACATAACCGCTGGATAGATCTACCACCGTCGGCAAGGCATACCAATGCCCATTTTTCCTATCCAACCAAGCAAGCAATACATCCTCGGGCTGGATTTCATCAGGTATAGCCAGGCGGATAGAAAAAAGAAGCGGTTCCAAAAATTTTGCCCCTTCCGGGCCTAGGTTATAGGCAGGGGAAAGGAGTGCAAAGCCTGGCGCTGCAGGCAAATCAGCATCAGAAATTTCCTCCACCGAAAATTCAGCACCGGGAATATCGTCGGCTAGGGAACCCTCTGCTATCTGCAGAATAATTTCCCCAACTGCATCGCTGATTACCATCCCTTCACCCGGGGCAACATATTGGAGGATACCAACAACGTTGTCCTGTAGCTTATTTTCAAGTTCCTCTTTTTCATCCCTACCGAGGGGTTGATCGCCGCCGATGACGATTGTTTGCCCGGGGCTTTCCTCCAAAGGATAAGTAGTGGGGCCTTTTTCCAAGAAATCTACAAGCCTCCTACGCGCGGTAGCGCTAATCTTTTCTAGGTCCCCCATTTCCGGGAGTGTAAGGATCGTTTCCGCAGCCTCAGAATTTTCCCCGCTGCCCGGTTCCTGGGCGCCTGCGTCTGTGGCCCAGAACCAGAGCACCTCATCGCCATCTTTGATATTGCAGGATTTTGCCGGGACAGATGGCAAAACCCCGTTTACTTTATACTTCCAGCCTGCCGAACTGCTCAGGGCCTCACCCTCCCCGGCTATTTCATAAACATAGTTTTCATTTTCCCTGGTTGAAAAGGAAACCCCTGTTTCCCTTAAAGCTTCCAGGGCATTGGCCCGGTCGCTAGGCAGCGCCACGTTTCCAGTGAAGTAAACAGCATTTTTGCCCACGATCTCAACCCCGACTGTGATGGACGAAGGCGTTGGACCTACTTCACCACCGGGAGAGGAGCCATTACCTCCGGTGTTTGTATCGTCTATCGGGGTAATGGACCTTTCAATGGCCAAATCCACCCCCACTGCCACCAACCCGGAAATAACTGAGGCGTTAGAGTTGGCGTTTTCTGGTTCGGGGCCCCATTCACCAGTTGGGGGTTGAAAACCGGCATTATCTTTCTGCCGTCCATGCAAATAGGTAATCGCCTCCCCTATTGCCTGGTCTACATTTTCATCCCCCTGGTAATTGGAAAGGGCCACAAGGGCCCAGCCTGTATAGTCAAGCTGGCTAAATTCACCAAAGCTCCCATCTCCATTTTGTTGGCGCAGAAGAAAATTTACAGCATCCTGCCTCCTATTCCCACTCGCCGCATTATTTTCATCCGCCGACCAATCACCTACAACTTCTCCCAGGTTTCTACCCACATCCAGGGCCACAATAGCCCAAATGTGTTTACCAAGCTTTCCAAAGGAACCGTCCTCCTGTTGCTGGGCTGCCAGTTCTGCAAAAAGATTTCTGTTTTCCCAGGCATTGGCCGGATCAAGACCCACCGCTAACAACCTGAAAATATAGTGAATATGTTCACTGCCTTCTGCATCCGGGGCAAGACCGGGATCGGCATCTCGCCAGCCTTGGGTGTCCTGCCATGGCCTTTCATTTAAATTTTCCCCAGCTGCCCGCAGCGCGGCAAGTCCCTCCCAGCTATCCGGTGCGGGGTAATCTTTCTGATACCACTGCACTGCCTTTTCAATGGCTTGGGAAAGGAGCCTGTATTCCAAATTATAATTTAATGATTGACCCGCCCTATGCTTGGCCGATCCCCCATATGCCAGATCCACCATTGCAGCCAGAACTTGTGCTGTGGTGCCATCCCCTACACCTTCCGTATCTTCCAGCCACCAGAAACTTCCATCGGCCTGCTGAAATTTTAGCAGGGCATCGAGTACTGTTTTCCCATTTTTTACCCAATCGCCCATATGGGGATCCGGATCCGGCGTTACTGTTTCTTCCCCGACAGCCAGCGAAACGGTGGGCCACTGATAAAGACTTGATTTACCATCCCATTCCGCATAAGGGTAGAAAATGCCTACCCGATCCGGAGTGAAAGGAAATTCACCATTGCCATCTGTCAGGCCAACGGGATCGTCGGCAGCTGCTGGGCTACCATATTCATCAAGCCTCTTGCCAAGATAAATACTTGCACCCTCAACCGGGGCAGATACCCCATCGCCATTGGTATACTGCACTGTTACGGTTACAATGTCGCCCAGTTCGATTTCATCTTTGTCAACACCTAAAGTAAGGGTATAAAGATCGAGGTTATAATTAACAAAATGCAGGGCATCCCCATCGGCAAGAACAAATTGATCCGCTGCTGCCATCGGTGAAGTTTCATTGATATAGTAGGACCAATTTCCCCTGTCATGATCATTATCGCCAATCTGATCAGCAGAAAGGCCCCAGCCCCAGTCCATTATTTCAAAATTAATATCGTTTTCAAGGGCATAAGCAGCCACTGCACCCATAGCTGTTTGCCTGTCCAGGCTGAATCCATCAATTGTTATCTCCCCAGCCATAAGCTCATAACTGTCGACCCTAAAAATATCACCTTCAAGGCCGGTGGCACGCAGGCTGATTGTAATTGTTGGCCCGGATTCATCATTATCAGCTAATGCAGCGGCGGGCACCACTAGAAGAAAGATAAGCAAAAAACTGAGCAACCATGCCAAATTGATCCTTGTAACCTTCCCCTTGAGCTTGCAAAATAGCATCACAAAAAACCTCCCTTTTTAAGACAAATGTTGACCCCATCGTATGAGCTGTAATACAGCCCATGGGAACGCAGCAATTTTGAGATAAAAATGATCTGGGATGCTGTTTTTGGCAGTCTTGAACGGGATATTCAGTTAACCCTGTGCCCAAAAATTGCCTCCCAAGCGGTTACTGTTTATGGAAACACCTCGTGTATGCTGCGGAATCTTACTGCAAAGCTGCTAAAAAGGCATATTGGAATCCAAACTTGGAATCAAAACAAGGAAAACCCCGGCCACAAGGCCGGGGTTAGGGCGGTTTTTGTGCTAACATAAAACACACCACCTTCCCCTATCGACCGTAGGGCAGTAGTAACAAATAAACAGGCAGGTCTCCTGGCTTGGGTTCAATTGCCGTTTTCGCCTTCCCATCCGGGTTTGCCTTCCGAACAGTGGCCCTCTGAAAACAGCTCCCCATCACAGTGGCGGGACCGCGCCGGACTCGCACCGGCTTCCCTATTAACCCCTAAGGGGCCTGTTAAAAATAATATTTATTTTCCCATTTGTCTACACTATAACATCTTATGCCTCCATAAGCAATACTATGAACAATCAATAGTTAATTTTAAGCAGTTTGGCAGCATTGCCGCCCAGGATTTTTTCCTTTGCTTCGCTGGAAAGGGGAAGATCTTTGATAGTGTTGATATTGCCCGCCCAATCGACTATTCCTGGCCAATCTGATCCAAAAATTACCTTATCCACAATTTTTTCCAGTTCGGGATAGTAAACTAATAGTTTTTGGGGCGGCAACCCCGCAATTTCCAAATAAATATTTTTGTGAAGCTGACTTAGAAAAAAAGCCCGATCGTACCAAAAACCCCTCCCACCATGTACCAGGACAATATTCAGTTCGGGAAAATCCACCGCAACATCATCAAAAAATAATGGATCCCCATATTTCAACCTGGTACCCTTAAAGACAGATGATCCAGTATGAAACATGATGGGAATTTGCAATTTTTCCGCCTGGGCATAAAGAGGATATAAACTATTATCATTGGGATAAAAATGCTGGTAAGTAGGATACATCTTCAGCCCACGGAAACCTTTTTCTGCAAGCTGTACAAGTTCTGTACCCATATTTACGGAAAGAAACGGGTTGATACTGGCAAAGGGGATCAAGGCAGATCGCCCCCGGCAAAAATCCAAAACATATTCGTTCGTGCATATCCCTGTGGCGGCAGGCGTCAACTCTGCCAAAACGACGGCATAATCAACTCCACATTCCCGAACATACTCACAAAAATTTCCGGGATCCTTGTACAAGGAAAAAACCTCATCCCATCTTTTTCCATGGACCTTTTCAAACCATTCAATGACGCTGCTGTTAAACTGTTCATAAAAAGTAGTATGAACATGAAAATCAATAATTGGAGCAACCATTGACTCTTAGTCTCCCTCAGAAAAAAAAAGGGAAATAATTTTCCCTAAAAAACTCTTATCTTGTTTTGTTATTTATTTTTAAGCAGGCAAAAATTCATAGGTTATTTTACCTTCAGAAAGGGTAAGAGGGGCAACCTTAACAGCCATCCCCACTTTTACATTATCCTCAGAAATCTCCTTATTCATGCGCCCAAAAACTTTTATTCCATCAAAATCTGCCAGTGTCAGAATATAGGGCACATCCTTTTCAAACCCTGTCGGGGCATAATTAACCTTGGTAAAACTGTCAATCTTGCCCTGCCCCTTAATTTCCAGCCACTCGACATTGCTGCTCATACACCAGGAACAATCCGCTCGGGGAGGGAAAAAGACGCGACCGCATTCGTTACATTTTGTCGCTCTGACCTCTCCTTTTTCCAGATAATCAACAAACTCCGCTGCCCGGGTCTGAGATGTAAAGCTGACTTGTCCAAATTTTTCAAATCCCATTATTTTTACCTCCCCAGTATGGTCACGTTGCCGTAAATGCCAACCCCGCCAATATTGTGGACCAGACCGATTTCTGCTCCCGGGACCTGGATATCTCCAGCCTCATCCCTAAGCTGCAAAACGATAGTCCGTATCTGGGAACCCCCGGTGGCTCCGATGGGGTGCCCCTTGGATAATAATCCGCCGTCGACGTTTACAGGAATTTTCCCACCGATATAAGTCTCGCCGTTACGGATTAATTCATTACCCTTGCCGGGCTCGGCAAACCCCAGGTTTTCATAGGCCATTAACTCTGCAATGGTAAAGCAATCATGAACCTCAGCCACATCTATATCCTGAGGAGTTACACCTGCCATTTCGTAAGCCGCCTTGGCAGCTTCCCTGGCAGCGCTCAGTCCAGACAACGCATCCCGCCCTGTCATGGTCATGGCGGCAGATGCGGCGCCCACCCCTAAAACCCAAACGGGCTTCTTGCTAATTTCTTTGGCCTTGTCGGCACTGGCCAGAACCATACAAGACGATCCATCAGCATTAGCGCAGCAGTCAAACATTTTAAGCGGGCTGGCAATGATATCAGAACTCATAACCTGATCAAATTCCACGCCCTTGCGATAGACGGCCCTTTCATTCAGGGTGCCGTACTTTGCTGCCTTGACCCTGATCAATGCCAAATCTTCAGGTGTGCTTCCATATTTGTTAAAATGGGCACGGGCATGCATGGCATAATATGCCGGCATCATCGTTCCAAAGGGTGATTCCCACATGATATCTGCACCGCGGCCCATACGCTCCTGGGAATCAGCCGAGGTTATCTCCGACATCTTTTGGAAACCAAGAACAACAACAATATCGTGTAAACCTGATTTAATCATGGAGTAGGCAACCTTAAGCCCGGTTGAACTAGCAGAACAAACTGTTTCAATAGCAAATGTGGGCTGTGGGTTAAGCCCCAGGTATTCAGCAATAAGACCAGAGGGACTACGCTGCTTGTCATATTCCGGAGCAGTACAAATTATTGAGGCATTGACATCATCCGGCCCCAATCCCGCATCCTTCATTGCTTCGCTATAGGCATCAAACGCCAGCTCTCTGATTGAACCCGGATAGCCCCTGACAAAATGACTTTGCCCGACGCCGATGATAGCTACATCTTTAGGCATGGCTAAACCTCCCTGTATATAGAAAATACCTAACCTTACAACATGACCATTCCGCCATCAATACAAAGTGTCTGTCCCGTGATAATGCTCGATTCATCAGAAGCAAAGAATATAACAGCAGGAGATACTTCCTCTGGTTGGGCAAAGCGTCCCAAGGGAATCCTCTCCAAATACTTAGCCGATAACTTGGGATCGTGGGCAATCTTGGCCGTCATATCCGTCTCAGCCAGGGGGCAGATCGTATTAACCCTGATACCATAGCGAGCCAGCTCCTTGGCAGCTGATTTGGCCATAGCATATGTACCGCCTTTTGCCGCTGTATAATTTACCTGGCCAATAGTTCCCACCAGGCCTGCCGCTGATGTAATGTTAATAATTGAGCCACTCCTTTGCTCCATCATGGGCTTGGCCACAGCCTGAATGCAATAGAAGGTACCTGTCAGGTTGATTCTAATGATATCTTCCCAGTCTTCCTCGGTCGTGTTCCATAACATCACGGGCCTACTTATTCCGGCATTATTAAAAAGCACATCTATTCTGCCAAATTCCTTGAGAATATCATCCACCATGGCAAAGACCTGGGCTCTATCCCCAATGTCCACCCGTTTAACAAATACCTTGCGCCCCAGGGCTTTAACTTCTTTTACCAAATCGGAGTCATCCCTGATACTCCGGCTTACCAGGGCCAGATCTGCACCTTCTTTGGCCAAAGCCAGGGCAACTGTTTCTCCAATCCCTTTCCTGGCTCCTGTCACCAGGATAACCTTATCTTTTAAACGCATTTTGTGTCACCTCCTCCCCGGATTTGTTTCACTGCTAAAACTTATACTTCTACATCCATCCCCATTCTCCTCTATGGATCGCCTATGAAAAGTTCATGGACGCCGGGCTATGGTAAAAAGTTGAAAATTTGTTTCCGCCCCAAAGCAATGATAGTTTGTAATCCCCTTAAATCCCAGCTCAGCCAGCCAGATGTTAACTTTCCTGCTGGGTACAGGCAGTACAGGCATTTTTTCCTCGCGAATAGTTCGTTCGCCTAAACAACGTCTAAAAATGAGACTTGAACATTTGTCATCTATACCTTTTTCAAAAAATAATCTGATAATGTGATCCCGGTCATGTTTTTCAGCGACAACAACAGGCACCCTTCCCTGCCGGATCAGATAATCATAATTGAGAGTATGAATAACTATCATGCCACCTGGTAAAAGATGCAAATAGATCTGCGCCAATGTACCCCAAATATCCTCCTCGCCAAGCAGCCTGAATAAAGAATTTCCTAGGCAGATGGCCAGTTGGCTCCTGCCATGGTACATTTTACCGATGTCCCTCATATCCCCTATCAATACACTTATCTCGAGATCGTTCCTGGCAACCTTTTCCCTCAAATGTTGAACAAGGAAGAGGGAGCTATCCACCGCCGTAACCCTGAGGCCCCATCTAGCCATGGAAATAGCCGTACAGCCATATCCACAGGCCAGATCAAGCATAGTTTTAATATCATAGGTTCTTATGAGGCTTTTTAAAAATAACAGTTGCTTTCTGTCCAGGCAAAAAACCAGATCATTGTAATAGTTGATCATCCGAGACCCCCATTTTTAATTCTTTATTTACCTTATAATAGGGATAAATATATTTGAATATCACTTAAAAGTATGGAAACTAGGCTAGGTAAGAATGATTTAGGGGTTAACCCTAGAGGATAGCATGGGGAGCAGAAATGTTGACGCTGGAGAAAAACCTATTATATAATAATTGCAGATGATATGTTTGATATTTTTTTGGGGAGGTAAAACCTTGGAAAACCCCTTGCCTACACCCCTAAACGCAGAACTTTTTCTGGTCTGCAGCATCAGTCCCACCTTTAACATAAACAAAAAACTGGGGGACTCCCTCAAGCGAACCTTGCAAACTTTTGTAAGGTCCTTCGAGTTTTGGCGGGCAGGCCTTTTCCTGCTCCGGGAAGGCAGGCCACCGGTACACTGGCAGGCAATAAAAAACCTACGTCCTGCTGTCGGAGACACAGGCAATTTCCCAGAAACAGATCGCTGGCCGCAGCTTTGTGCTGAGGTAGCCCAAAAGGGTGAAAATGGTGAAGATAAATATCTGGAGCGTTTTCATCCTGTCATCTCCACAACCCTGCCCATCTTCCTAAAAGCGGGCGATCCAGTAGGCACGATGGAAATCGGCATTTTCGATACTGATCTACAAAGTGCACAATATATGCTCTCCAAAGCTGTTTCCTTGGGAAGACATATGGCCGATATGATCCAGGAATCATTGTTCCAAAAACAAAGGGGAAGACTGCTTAGAAAACTTGCCCTATGGCTGGAGATGGTTAATACAATCAGCTCCACCCTGGATATCCGCCAGGTGTTGCATATCGTCGCCCAGCTTACCGCTGATCTATTCTCCGCCAAAAGCTGCATCTACCTACTCGATGAAAAAGATCAAACACTGATTCCCGCAGTTGCCGTGGGAAGTTTTGATCCCGTTCTAAAAAAAAAGTTTAAGGCACTACGGGGGACACAGCCCTTCCCAGCCATTAAACGTGTTATCAAAACCAAGCAGCCTGTCCATGTTACACCCCATAATATCCGCCGTCTGCTAACCGGGGAAATCATTGAAGATTTTGATTATTGCTGGATGGTCCTAGCCCCCATCCTTCATAAGGATAAAATCATTGGCATCATGCAGGTGGATCGCCCCCTGGAGGCAAATGCCTTCAACCGCGAAGATACGGAAATTATTTTCGCTATCTCACGTGCCACAGCTATTGCCATCGAGAATGCCAGGCTAATCGAAATGCTGGAGCAAAAAGAAGATCTTTTGCACCAGCTGGTCAACAAACTGATCACGGCACAGGAAGACGAGCGCAAAAGGCTGGCCTCCGATCTGCATGACGGTATTATACAATCCCTCATCGCCATCTGGTATCGCCTGCAACGCATTACCCCCTCTGGTGAGGGCACCCCCCAGGAATGGTTCGGAGAAATTTTCGATTTGACCGATCTTTTAAGCGAACAAATCCAGGAAATCAGACGAATTTTGTATGACCTTCGCCCGATCATTCTCGATAACTATGGCCTGATACCTGCCATGGAATCATATATTAATACTTTTCAAGAACAAAACAACCTTGCCGCGAAACTATTTATCCGTGGTCAGGAAACAAAATTGGATTCCAAAGTTGAAATAACTTTTTTTCGCATCCTCCAAGAAGCTCTCACAAATATTTCCAAACACGCCCAGGCAAATATGGTTGAGGTTACATTGACATTTACCGAAACAAGGGTAACACTGGAAGTAAATGATGATGGGATTGGCATGGACAATTCCTCTCCTGGTGAAAGTCGACATAACCGAAAGGGATTGGGGCTGGCCAGCGTTTACGAACGTGCCCTACTACTTGGTGGTTTTTGCCATATTCATTCAAGGCCGGGAGAAGGAACAAGTGTATCTGTAAGCATTCCACTCAAATAAAAAAAAGGAGGGAAAAGATCAGGTGGCAATTAAACTCCTTATCGTGGACGACCATCCTATGGTCAGGGAAGGATTGGCAGCCATGTTAAAATCATGCGAGGAAATAGATGTTATCGGGAGTTGCGGCAACAGCAAGGAGGCAATTAAAGTTGCCCTCCTTAGGGAACCTGACATAATCTTGATGGACATCAAGATGGAGGGAACTAACGGTATTGAAACGACACGCCTGATACTCGAACAAAAACCGGAAATAAAAGTTGTCATGCTGACAGTTTTCGAGGATACAGAATCAATCCGCCTGGCACTCCAGGCCGGGGCAGTAGGATATATACTCAAGCATGTTTCCAGGGAAAAACTGCTGGAAACCATCAAAAAGATCTATCGGGGTGAAACTGTCATAGATCCTTCGGTTTTGCACCGTATTGTCCATGATTATACACGGCTAAGCAGGAAGGTAGCTGCAACCCGGGAAGATAGGCCCGCGGAAACTGTGCAAGAGGAAAACATTAAGTTAACCCCGAGGGAACAGGAGGTCCTTTTCCATCTGGTCAAGGGATTTACAAACAAGGAAATATCCGTGGCCACAAACTTGGCGGTGGATACTGTAAAAACACATTTGCGCAACATTTTCCGCAAAATGGGCGTAAAAAATAGAACCCAGGCCATTTCCCGGGCTGTAAAAATTTTTAAAAATCCGCAAAGCAATTACTTTCTTTTAAGGAGATTAGAAAAAGGATAGTTGAACGTTTCTAATTATTCGTCTTGGGGATCTGTCGCCAGGCTCTCACCCATTTCAAAGCGGACAAAACGGCGGATGAGCATGTTCTCCCCTATTTTAGCAATCTGTTCTGTTAATAATTCGCTAATTGAAATATCAGGATTTTTTACGAATGCTTGCTCCATCAGACAGTTTTCTCTATAAAACTTTTCAATACGGCCAGACACTATTTTATCGACAATTTTTTCTGGTTTTCCCTCGTTTAATGCCTGTTTTCTCAGAATATCTTTTTCCTCATCCAGATCCTGCTGGGGGACATCATCCCTACTAAGGTATGCCGGATCTGTAGCAGCCACCTGCAGGCAAATATCCCTGACAAACGCCTTGAATTCCTCGTTTCTGGCTACAAAATCAGTTTCACAATTAACCTCCACGAGGACCCCAACCTTGCCACCCATGTGAATATACGAATCAACAAGGCCCTGGCTCGCCGTCCGGCCGGATCTCTTAGCCGCTTTGGCTAGCCCCTTTTCCCGGAGTAGGTGAATAGCCTTATCCTTATTTCCATCTGTCTCTTGCAAAGCTTTTTTACATTCCATCATTCCCGCACCGGTTAGATCGCGAAGTTCCTTAACCATTGCAGCAGTAATCATTTTTTAATGACACTTCCTTTGCATAGAAAATAATATTGTTTTTACCCAAAAGCTTTTAAACAACATCCTCTTTTTTTTCTTGATCGACAGAAACATCCTCATCCATACCTCCGCTATCCCCGCTAACAACACCTTCTTTTTCATCCTGTTCACCAGCGCTGTCCACTTCCTGTTCGGCCTTTTCCTGTTCGGCCAGCCTACTTTTTTCCTCTTCCTCGGCCATCTGCTTGCCCTGTTTTCCTTCCAGGGATGCGTCTGCCATTTTCGATGTAATCAAACGGACAGCCCTGATAGCATCGTCATTGCCGGGTATTATATAATCGATCTCATCGGGATCACAATTTGTATCAACAATGGCCACAATGGGTATCTCCAGTTTACGGGCCTCTGCCACGGCAATTTTTTCCTTGCGTGGATCAACAATAAACACTGCTGAGGGGATATCCTTCATGTGCCTTATTCCACCTAAAAATTTGAGTAATTTATCTTTTTCGTGGTTTAGCTTAATGACTTCCTTTTTGGGGAGTAGCTCAAAGAGCCCTTCTTCCTCCATTTTTTCCAGTTCATCCAAACGGTCTATTCTTTTGCGAATCGTAACAAAATTGGTCAGCATACCGCCGAGCCAACGCTGATTTACATAGGGCATCTCACAGCGGGTAGCCTCCTCGCGGATGGATTCCTGGGCCTGTTTTTTTGTCCCCACAAAGAGTAGTGATTCCCCACGAAAGGCAAGCTCTTTGACAAAATTATAGGCCACATCCATCATGCGCACAGTTTTTTGCAGATCAATAATATAAATGCCATTCCGTTCAGTAAAAATAAAAGGCCGCATTTTGGGGTTCCAGCGCCTTGTTTGGTGACCAAAGTGTACTCCTGATTCTAAAAGTTGTTTCATTGATACAACAGCCATTAAATAGCCTCCTCTGGTTTTTTGCCTCCGCCGGCCTCATTAACAATAAAGAACTCCCCCTCAAGGAGCACCTCTTTTTAGCTCCACCGGCGTGCGTTTTTAAGCCGCTGATAGTATACCACAGGTTGAAATAAATAGCAATAGAGCGGATTTCTTCGACACTTTCTATATATTGAACCTTTCGACCTATTATACTATGCTGGTTGCATTAAAGGCCATTTCCCTGGCAACAGCATAAATGGCAATTTCATGCCTTATACCGCAAATAACACTGTTCCTTTATATATTATTGTGTTAATATAAAGACATATTTTATCAGGAGGGCAAGAATATGGATTTCAATATTTTCAAAAAAGTAAGCTACGGACTGTATGTTGTCACTTCGATCCGGGAAGGTAAAATTAATGGTCAAATAGCTAATACATTTTTTCAGATCACCTCCGATCCGGTTCTTGTTGCCATCGGAATAAACAAAAGCAACCTAACCCACGCCTACATTAAAAGCAGCGGGATTTTTGCCGTTTCTATCCTACCCCAATCTGTACCCCTGGATTTGATCGGCCATTTCGGTTTCAAATCCGGTAGGGAGATTGATAAATTTGCGTCTGTTCCATTTGAGGCAGGGGAAACCGGCGCGCCTTATCTGTTGGAAAACAGCATTGGTTACCTTGAAGCACAGGTAGTAGAGAGTTTTGATGCCGGAACGCACAGCGTATTTATGGCCAGGGTAGTAAATACTGCTGTCTTTAGTAATGAAGAACCTATAACCTATGCTGATTATCATTACAGAAAAAGGAGTACCGGAGCCGGCCCATCACAGCAAGGAAAACCAGACGGGGGGCGGGGGGGAAGACCCTTAGATCAAAAGTACCAATGTTTGATTTGCGGTTATGTCTATGATCCGGCAGCCGGCGATCCAGAAACGGGTATCATGCCGGGCACAGCCTTTGCCGATATACCCGATGATTGGGTTTGCCCCATCTGTGGGGTGGGCAAGGATCAATTCGAACCGATAACATGATCACAATGTAAAATGTGCCTTCCACTGTGTAAAATGAAAACCGATCGTAACATAATTTTTTACGATCGGTTTTTTATCTACAAAAGACCCGGTTAACAGTTTTCCAGCCTTATCTTTGATACGATTTCTTTTTTTTCGCCAGTTGATCCAGTAAATAAGGGTTCAGCACTTTAATATAGGTGCCTTTCATGCCCAGCGATCGCGACTCAATCACACCTGCGCTTTCAAACTTTCGCAGCGCATTGACAATTACCGATCTGGTAATACCCAGTTGATCAGCAATTTTACTTGCCACGAGCAGGCCTTCCTCGCCATCCAATTCTTCAAAAATATGCTCCACGGCCTCCAACTCAGAATAGGAAAGAGTCCCTATGGCAAGTTGAACCACTGCCTTATTCCGGGCCTCTTCCTCGATCTTTTCCGCCCTCGCTCTTAAAATTTCCATGCCGACAACTGTCGCACCGTTCTCCGCCAGGATAAGATCCTCAGCCTCGAATGATTCGGCAAAACGGGCCAAAAGCAGCGTTCCCAGCCTTTTGCCCCCTCCGATAATTGGCACGACAGTAGTTAGTTTATTTGTAAAGAGACAATTTTCTGAATGGAGGAATACGCAATCATTTGTTTTTTGAACCAGGTTAACCCTTGTCTCATCATCCCTTAAAAGAAAATCATTATAACGTTCGGGAAATTCACCATTTTTGAGCACTTGGCTAACCATAAGTTCACACTCAAATTCATCGACAATAGCATTGCCAAGAATCTTTCCTTCCCGGCTGACAACATAAACGTTAGCCTGGATGACGTTTTTTAAAACCTCTGATACTTCGTTAAAATCAACTCTTTGTCCCGCCGTTTTTTGCAAGATCCTATTGATACGGCGTGTTTTTTCTAATAATGGGGAAGTAATCATTTTTTTCACCTCTTGATCATTTTTCGGACAATAATATCTTCTCAGGAAGTTATTCCTTAAAAAAATTATAATATATATCTACTTAGGTCTTTATTCTTAACAATTTCTTTTAATTTATTCTTCACATACTCTCTATTAATAACAATTTTTTGACCTTTTAATTCCGGTGCGAAAAAAGACACCTCTTCCAAAATTTTTTCTAAGACTGTATGCAACCGCCGGGCGCCAATATTTTCCATTTCCTCGTTCAATATGCTGGATATACTGCAAATTTCCTCAATTCCTTCCTCATCAAATGCTATCTTCACCCCCTCGGTGGCCAAGAGAGCTGTGTATTGTTTTATTAAGGCATTTTCTGTTTCAGTTAATATTTTTCTAAAGTCTTCCTTCGTCAGGCTTTGCAGCTCCACCCTAATAGGAAACCTACCCTGAAGTTCAGGAATAAGATCGGAAGGCTTAGAAAAATGAAAGGCACCCGCAGCAATGAAGAGCATATAGTCCGTTCTTACGGGGCCATATTTCGTCATAACCGTCGATCCCTCCACAATGGGAAGGATATCTCTTTGCACCCCTTCCCGGGAAACATCGGGACCGCCTGCCTTGTTTTCACTTCCGGCGATTTTATCAATTTCATCGAGGAAAACAATACCCGATTGTTCTGCCTTTTCAATAGCCTCACTGATGACATCATCCATGTTAATAAGTTTTTCGCTTTCCTCCTGCACTAGAACCTTGCGGGATTGTTTTACCGTAAGTTTCTTTTTCTTTTTTTTACGTGGCAAAATATTTCCAAATATATCCTGAATATTTACACCAATTTCATCTGCCCCAAGACCGGAAAAAATATCCATCATGGGAAAACTGGAAGGGGAACGATCCTCGATCTCAACCTCTACAATTACGTTTTCCAGTTCACCATTTTTCAGCTTTTTCCTCATCATGTTTCTTTCTGTTTCCCTCTGGCTACCGGATAGATCATCTGTACTTTCGACATTGTTTTCTAAATGATCACTGCGAGACCCTTGCGCTGTCTGGAAAAGTAAGTCAAAGGGGTTAGCTAACACCTTATTCTTTTTCAAGGCCGGTAAAAGCAAATCAAGAAGCCTCTCCTCGGCAAGTTCGATGGCTCTTTTCTCCACTGCCGATGTTTTCTCCTTTTTAACAATCCTCACAGCTGATTCAACTAGGTCCCTGATCATCGAATCTACATCGCGGCCTACATAGCCAACCTCCGTAAATTTGGTCGCCTCAACCTTGATAAAAGGAGAATTAACCATCCGGGCCAATCTTCTGGCAATCTCGGTTTTACCTACCCCTGTCGGGCCGATCATGATAATATTTTTGGGAATAATTTCTTCCTTTATCTTTTCCTGCAACAGTCTGCGGCGATAACGATTCCTCAAAGCAATTGCCACACTTTTTTTGGCATCCTGCTGACCAATAATATACTTGTCAAGCTCTTCCACAACCTTACGCGGAGTTAATTCCTCTTCCGAAAATAACATAAGGGACTCCTCCAACCATAGTAATACACTGCTAAATTTCCTCAATGGCTATGTTTTCATTAGTATAAATACAGATTTCTGCGGCAATCAAAAGTGAACGCTGGACAATTTCAGTTGGGGGCAGTTCGGTGTTCCTTACCAGTGCCCTCGCGGCCGCCAGCGCAAACGCCCCACCGGAACCTATCGCCGCGATACCATCATCGGGTTCGATAACCTCCCCTGTACCGGACAAAATTAGGAGGGCATCGGAAGAAGCAACGATCAGCAACGCCTCTAATCTTCTCAGGTAACGATCCGTTCTCCACTCCTTGGCTAGCTCAACAGCTGCACGGCGTAAATTGCCCCTTGTGCTTTCAAGTTGTTTTTCAAATTTATCAAATAGAGTAAAGGCATCCGCTACGGATCCGGCAAACCCTGCCAATACTTTATCCTCGTATAGTTTCCTTACCTTTATCGCCTTATGTTTCATAATAATGCTTTCTGAAAAGGTGACCTGACCATCACCGGCGATGGCAACACGATTGCCTTTTTTTACTGCAAGAATGGTTGTCGCTTTAAACATTGGCAGTACTCCACAACTTTCCCAATTTATAGAAATTTTCGATAATTTGATCCGCTTCATGCCCGCGGATGATTTTTCAGATAGACCCTCTTTAATTCCTCTTTACTAATATGCGTATATATTTGGGTTGTGGAAACGGATACATGGCCTAAAAGATCCTGCACAATTCTCAAATCCGCCCCGGCATTGAGCATATGGCTGGCGAAAGAATGCCGCAAAACGTGAGGGCTCACATAGGCACCGGAACTAATTTGCCGACCATATTTTGAAAGGAGCCTCCGTATACTTCTATCGGAAAGTCTTTGTCCAAATCTGTTTAAAAATAAGGCTTTTTCCTGCCCTTCCTGCCTGCGTTTTGCCTCTAGGACAGGACGCCCAATCCTCAGGTAGACTGCTACTGCCTGCCTCGCATATTTGCCCAGGGGTATTATTCTTTCCTTCGAGCCTTTACCCCACACTTTTAGGTATCCATCATTGAGATCCACATCCAACAAATTTAGACCTGTCGCTTCGCTGACTCTTATTCCCGAACCATAGAGAACTTCCAAAATGGCCTTGTCCCGGGCACCCAAAACAGAGCCCTTTTGGGGTGCCTCTAAAAGTTCGATTACCTCATCAGGATATAGAAAAGAAGGTAACTGCTTGTTAAGTTTTGGGGTAGAAACCATTTCCCAAGAGCTGTCCTGGATCTGGCTTTCCCTTTTTAAAAATCTTAAAAACACCCGTATTGCCGCCAGTTTCCGGGCAATTGTATTTCTCGAATAATGTTGATCCTTCAAAAGAGCAAGGTAATGGCGCAAGATAGGATATCCGGGACCTATGCCTCGGCAAGATAGCCCTTGTGAATCAAGAAAACGCAAAAATTGTAAAATATCTTTCTCGTAAAATTGAACAGTTAGTACGGCTGCATTTTTTTCGATTTTCATAAATAACCTAAATTTTTCGATGTAACTAACCATAGTAATAGCCCTAAGCCTTATTTTTTATATTAACATAGCTATATTTAATATGCAAGCAATAAATGGAATTTTTTGCGAAAACTCGACAATTCTTCTAGGCTTCTTTTAGATAGCATTTCCTTACGATTTTTTTTGGCGACTTTAGTAGGAAGCTGGGGGAAAAGGCCAAAATTGATATTCATGGGTTGGAAGTTATTGGAACTTCCGGTTGTAATATAATTTACCAGGGAACCAATAGCTGTTTCGGGAGGGAAAACGAGTGGCCGATCACCTTTTAAAAAGGAATAGACATTCATCCCGGCCACTAGGCCCATGGCAGCCGATTCCACATAGCCTTCTACACCGGTAATCTGCCCCGCCCAGAAGACACCCGGTTCACTTTTCATTTGCAAGGAGGGCTCCAATAAAAGTGGAGAATTTATAAAGATATTGCGGTGCATCACTCCAAGGCGAACAAACCGGGCATTTTCGAGCCCCGGTATCAGGCGGAAAATACGTTTTTGTTCCGGCCATTTTAAACGTGTTTGAAATCCGACCATATTATAAAGAGTGCCTTCCTTGTTATCCTTGCGAAGCTGCACTATAGCAAAGGGGCGCTCGCTACTGCCGGGGATTTCTATTCCCACAGGTTTTAGGGGGCCAAAACGAAGCGTATCCTTGCCCCTCCCGGCCAAAACCTCAACAGGCATGCAACCCTCGAACAATATTTCTTCCTCAAATTCCCTCCTAGGCACAATTTCCGCCTCACTTAGCTCATTCCGGAAGTGCTCATATTCCTCCTCATCCATCGGGCAATTTAAATAATCCTCGCCGCCTTTCCCATACCTGGAGGCGAAAAAAGCTTTATCCAGATTGATAGATTCGGCGGCGATAATCGGTGCTGCCGCATCATAAAAATATAGATTGCCAAGGCCCGTAAATGATTCAAGGCTGCGTACCAGGCGCGGCGAGGTAAGAGGCCCTGTGGCAATAATAACAGGCCTTGTAGTTGGAACAGAGCCAACCTCCTCATAACGAATTTCCACCAGGGGGTTGCCTAAGAGATGCTCTGTTATCCTGCATGCAAAATCTTCCCTATCCACGGCGAGCGCACCGCCGGCCGGCAGCCGTGCCTCAAGGGCGCAGTTTATAACCAAGGAATCCAGCCTGCGCATTTCTTCCTTTAGTAATCCAACCGCGTTTAGGAGCGAAATAGCGCGAAAGGAGTTACTGCAAACGAGTTCGGCAAAATATCCCCCTTGATGGGCCGGTGTCATTTTTTGCGGCCTCATTTCATAAAGGACTACCTTGATCCCCCTCAAGGCAAGTTGCCAGGCGGCTTCTGATCCTGCAAGCCCGGCACCAATTATCGCTACCTCATCATGCATTATTTATCTTCCATCTCCTCTGTTTCCTGATAATCACATTCTTTATTACTGCAACGAACTGTAGTGCCACCGCGCACCTTTTTTTCTATCATTATGTGGCCGCATTTTGGGCATTTTTTATCGACTGGCCTATCCCAGGAAACGAATGTACAATCAGGGTAATTACTGCACCCAAAAAACAATTTTCCCCTTTTGGTCCTTCTTTCGACAATCTCACCTTTGCACATCGGGCAACCAACCCCTGTATTTGCCCTTGGCTTCATCGTAAAACGGCATTCGGGAAAACCCGGGCAAGCTAGAAATACCCCATAGCGCCCATACTTTTTGACAAGATTTTTACCGCACAGCGGGCAAACTTCCTCGGTTACCTCATCCTCCAATCCAATTTTCTCCATTTTCTCCGTAGCTATACGCAAACGGTTCTGGAAGGGTTCATAAAAATCTTTTAGTAACCGCAGGCCTGAATATTGACCTGATTCCACTTTATCGAGCATATTTTCCAGCTGTGCAGTAAAATCAATATCGATAACTTCTGGAAAAAATTGTTTCATGATATCGACGATGATAAAACCTAGTTCCGTAGGCCTAAAGGTTTTTCCCTCTCTCAATACATAACCCCTGCCCTGAACAGTTTCAATAATTGGTGAATAGGTACTTGGTCTACCGATCCCCTTGTTTTCCAGGGCCTTCACCAGGGATGCCTCAGTATACCTGGCCGGAGGCTGTGTAAAATGCTGCTCAGGCAACAAGGTTTGTAATTCTAGAACCTGTCCCTCCTTGAGATGGGGGATGCTTTTATCCTTATCCATTTTATCATGATAAATAACAGTAAAACCGGCAAATTTTAACTTCGATCCACTAGCCTTAAAAAGATAATCCCCTGCGGCAATGTCGGCCCTAATCTGTTCAAACAATGCGGCTGCCATCTGGCTGGAGACAAAACGTTCCCAGATCAATTTATATAACCTATGCTGATCTCTTTTTAGGAATTGTTTCATCTGGGACGGCTCCCTAAAAACAGAAGTTGGCCGTATGGCCTCGTGGGCCTCCTGGGCACCCTTGGGTGAGGTAAAAGTTCTGCTCTTTGGGGGTAGGAATTTATCGCCGAATTTTTCCGTAACATACTTTCTGGCCTCCTCGCGGGCCAGCGGCGAGGTTCTTGTAGCATCTGTTCTCATATAGGTTATCAATCCCAAGGCCTCCTTTTTGGGGCCTATTTCTATTCCCTCATAAAGCTGTTGTGCCAAAAACATAGTTTTTTTGGTGGCAAAACCCAGCTTTGTAAAAGCATCCTGCTGCAAGGAACTTGTCGTAAAAGGGGGCAGTGGATTGCGTTTTCTCTCCCGAACTGTCACCTTTTTAACAATATAGGAACACCCATCCAGATGTTTTAACAACTCTTTTACCTGGGATTCAGCGGTAAGCTTGATCTTTTTACTTTTACCAAAAAATTTTGCCTCAAAAAAATCACTACTGGATGGGCCCTTTAAAACCCCGGTTATAGTCCAGTATTCCTCCGGGATAAAGGCTTGGATCTCCCTTTCCCTATCACAAATTAAACGAACCGCAACAGATTGCACCCTCCCTGCACTGAGACCTTTGCGTACTCTATCCCAGAGCAATGGGCTAATTAGATAACCTACCAAACGATCGAGGATCCGCCTCGCCTGTTGGGCCTCGATCTTATTAAGGTTTAGTGGCTGGGGGTTGGTGAACGCGCTCTTAATCGCCGGTTTAGTTATCTCATGGAACTTGATCCTGCAGGGGGTATCTGCGGGGAGACCCAGTGAATTACTAAGATGCCAGCTAATAGCCTCCCCTTCCCTGTCGGGATCCGTAGCCAGAAAAATATTTTTTGCCTTTTTGCCGGCGTCCTTCAGTTCCTTAAGAATTTTCCCTTTTCCTCTAATTGTAATATATTTTGCCTTGAATTCATTCTCCGGGTCAATCCCCAGGCGGCTCTTGGGTAAATCTACCAGATGGCCCATGGAGGCTTTAACCTGATATTTTTTTCCCAAAAACTTGCTAATTGTCCTGGCCTTGGCCGGAGATTCCACGATAACGAGATCCATTGAACACCTCCGCTATATCCTCATATAATATTTTCCCGGAAGCTGTTTAATCTTTCCACTAAGTTCCAGTTCCAGGAGCAAGACAGCTACCTCGGCAGCATTTTTATTGCTCTGAAGAATAATCTCTTCCATCAGTACAGGCTGATAGGGGATAAGATCAAGCAACCCACCATCACCCCCGTGCCCGCCCCCGCTTGATTGTTCTGTTTCCTGCAATTCTATTCCATGACGAAGCGGGATAAGGAGTTCCTCCAGTATATCTTCCACGGATTCCGCCAGTTTTGCGCCTTCCTTGAGAAGTTTATGACATCCCTTACTAAAGGGGCTTCCCACCCCGCCGGGAACCGCAAAGACCTCCCTGCCCTGTTCAAGGGCAAAATCAGCTGTAATAAGGGAGCCGCTCCTGCTAGTCGCTTCGATGACAAGGGTTCCAAGGGAAAGACCGCTGATGATGCGATTTCTTTGGGGAAAATGATTTGGCAGGGGTTTCGTCCCGGGCGGAAATTCGCTGATAACGATACCGTTGCCCGAAATCCGTTCTTTTAAATCCCGGTTTTCAGCCGGGTAACAAACATCCACGCCACTTCCAAGAACAGCCGCGGTCCTGCCCCCTCCCTCCAACGAGCCCCTATGTGCCCATGTATCTATGCCCCTGGCCATGCCGCTAACTATGGTTAAACCATAGTCTGCTAGTTTGGCGGCAAATTTATAAGCTATTTCTTTCCCGTAGGCGGTGTGCCGCCTGCTGCCTACAATTGCCAGGCAAGAATCCCGCAACACCCCAATATCCCCTTGGTAATAAAGTAGGGGGGGAGGATCATAGATTTCCTTCAGCAAATGGGGGTAACCGGGTTCATCCCAAGAAATAACCTTTATATTTTTCTTGAGTATCCCTTCCCAGGCCCTGTCCGGATCTATCATCGAGCGTCTCCGCAAAAACTCATCCACAAGACGAACCCCAAACTTGTCCAGTCGAAGAAGATCCTCCTTTGGTGCCTTCCAGGCTTCTTGGGGCGTTTTAAAGTAATCAATAAGCCTCTTTATCCTTCTTGGTCCCAGAGAGGGTACTAGTTTTAAGGCATGGTAATATTTGTTTTCTTCCTGTAACACCGGCAACCCCTTCCAGTAGAAAAATATTGAAGCGGCTTAATGTTTAAGCCGCAGGTTGAGAGTTTTGTGTTTTCCCCTTTTAGTCAACATTATCATACGCGATAATGCGATTTTCCCACGTCCTAATCAGCAATTTATTTCTACCAACAGAAACAAGATATTCAGCCAACATAGGCGTTTTCCCGTAACCCTGAGGGGCATTGACAATATAGGTAGGAATCGCCAAACCCGATGTAAACCCCCTATGTTTTTCCATTATTTCTATTCCTTCTTCCACGCGGGTGCGGAAATGCCGCGTACCCTTTACATCCTTGGCATGGAAAATATAGTAGGGCCTGACCATGATCTTCAGAAGTTCCTGATTTAGTTTACGCATGATGAAAGGATGATTATTAATTCCCTTTAATAATACTGCCTGGTTGCCGAGATTGACGCCGCACCTCGCCAGGGCAAAACAGGCCTCCCGGGCATCGGGGGTAATTTCCAGGGGATGATTAAACTGTATATTAATATAAAGGGGCAAATGGCGGTTTAAAATAGCACATAGTTCCGGCGTAATACGGTATGGCAAGGTAACAGGGACCCTTGTGCCCAGCCTTTTCATTTCCACATGGGGGATCATTTCTAGCTCTGTTAAAAGCCAATCGAGGGTTTTATTAGAGAGCATCAGGCTATCTCCCCCAGTAATTAGCACATCCCTTATTTCTTCATTATCCGCGATATACCCCAGTGCCTGTTCCAGGTCTTCCCTGGAGGTGTGGTGATCTGTCTCACCAATATTCCTTCTTCTTTGGCAGTGGCGGCAATAGCTGGCGCACTGATTGGTAACATTAATAATCAGGCGGTCCGGGTAACGCCTCGTAATGGCAGGGGCAGGCGAAGTAAATTCCTCGGACATGGGATCCATAGACCCATGTTCATCCACATATTCCTGGATCTGGGGTATTGATTGCAGAAAAACCGGATCATTTTCCATCGCCCGGGGATCAACAAGGCTTAGATAATAAGGAACTGCCCCCCAACGAAATTTGCTCCCCACTAGGGAGACTTCATCCCGCCTACGGGAAGATAGGGGCAAAATCCGGCAAAGGGATTCCAGATCCTCGATCCTATTTTTGATCTGCCACCCCCAATCTCTCCATTCTTCTTCCGATACGCCATAGATACCACGGATCGTTTCCTGCCTTTTTTGAATATCCCCCCATTCGCCAAAACCTGTCCGCATAGATTTGCTATATTCCAGATAATCCTTGATGCTTTCTTTTAATTCGGCGGCCCTCTTGAGGGCATTATTTTTCGCAGTTTCGCTGTTTTTTTTCATTAGCATCACTCTTCCGAATTCCAAAGAATATTTGTTTATATTTTCCCAAAAGCTATATTATTATGATTATAGCATATTTGCAGAAGAAGAACAAACCAGTATTTTGCTAAATACTGGTTAAATCTTTATTAACTTATTTATAGTCTAAAGGTTACCTGGTTATTCCCCACTAGCAATATCCGTTACCCTGTTTTTTCCATCTACAAAAACTATTTTGGGGCAGAAAGTGGATAACTCTTCTGCGGAAAATTGCCCATAGCTGATAATAATCACCGTATCCCCGGGCTGGACTAAGCGAGCAGCCGCACCATTAAGACAGATATCCCCCTTGCCGCGTTCCCCGGTAATAACATATGTTTCCAAGCGGGCACCACTGTTATTGTTGACAACCTGCACTCTTTCATAAGGAAGAAGATCCGCTTTTTCCATGAGAGCCTCGTCTATGGTAATACTCCCCACATAGTTTAGATTTGCATCGGTCACCGTTGCCCTGTGAATTTTTGATTTGCACATGATCCGCCACAAAACTCTCACACCTCCACAAAGATATTATCTATCAGCCGGGTCGCCCCAAATTTAACAGCAACTGCCACAAGGCATTTGCCATTTATTGATTCAAGGGGTTTTAGCTCATCTGTATCAACAATTTCCAGATAATCCAAAACTGCACCCCTCGTTGAACGGATTAGATCCTCCATGCTTTTCTTGACAATTAAGGCATCTTTCTCGCCACGATCAATAAGTTCCCTGGCAAGACGCAAACTCCTATATAACACTGAAGCTTCCTTGCGTTCCACGGAACTTAGATATTTATTGCGGGAACTCATCGCCAGGCCATCTGATTCCCTTATCGTCGGGAGTATAATCAGCTCAAGGTCCATATTTAAATCCCTAATCATCCTTTGCAAGACCAAGGCTTGCTGTGCATCCTTTTGGCCAAAATAGGCCCTATGGGGGGAAACCAGGTTGAAAAGTTTATTAACCACAGTAGTCACCCCGCGAAAATGCCCCGGTCTTGATGCACCGCAAAGGCCCTCAGTCAGGCGATCGACATCAACAAATGTAGCATAACCTCGCTGATACATATCCTTTGCAGCAGGTACAAAAAGCAGATCACAACCTGCCGCGGCCGCTAACTCCTTGTCCCTTTCCAAATCACGCGGGTATTGTTCAAAATCCTCCCCGACACCAAATTGCAGGGGATTAACAAAAATACTTACCACCACAAAATCATTTTCTTCTTTAGCTCTGCGAATTAGGGACAGGTGCCCTTCGTGCAGAAAACCCATGGTCGGCACAAAACCGATGGTCATCTCTCTTTTTTTAATTTCCCCAATAATTTCTCTAATGGACCTAAGCTCTCCTACAACCTGCAAACCCCATCACCTCCGAAAAAGTTATCCTTCCCTTATTTCGGCAAGGGTCTCTTTAGGCATGGTATAGCTATGCTCTTCTGTAGGGAAGGCACCTTCTTTTAGTTCCGAGATGTACTCATGGACCCCCTTTAACATCGCCTCCCGGGCAGAGGCATATTCCTTGACAAATTTGGGCCTCCTCCCAGTATAAAGGCCCATCACATCATGAAATACCAGCACCTGCCCATCACAGTATTTCCCTGCCCCAATACCAATAATGGGAATAGATACTTTTTCGGTAATTACTTTTGCTAATTGCCAGGGGATGCATTCCAGGACGACCATAAACGCCCCAGCCTTTTCCAGCGCCACAGTATCTTCTATTATTTTTTTGGCCACCGCCGGTGTCCTGCCCTGTACTTTGTAACCCCCAAGTTGGCCGACTGATTGGGGTGTAAGCCCCAGATGGCCGACAACGGGAATACCTGCCCCCGTAATGCTTTTCACTGCAGCAGTAATCTCCGTCCCACCCTCAAGCTTGACACCCTGTGCTCCAGTTTGCTGAATAATCCTGCCGGCATTTCCCAGTGCCTCCTCAGCGCTGATTTCATACGTCAGGAAGGGCATGTCAACAATAACAAAAGCCTTTTCACTTCCCCTGACAACTGCCTTGCCATGGTGGATCATGTCTTCAAGGGTTACTGAAAGGGTATCCTTATAACCCAACACCACATTCCCCAGGGAATCCCCCACAAGAATCGTCTCTGCCCCGGCCTCATCGGCAATCTGTGCCGTAGGATAATCGTAGGCAGTAATCATGGCAATTTTCTCTTTTTTTTGTTTCATTTCTTTTAATGCCAAGGTAGTAAACCTTTTATCACTCACTGTGATAACCTCCCTGCAGTAAAGTTTTAAACTTTTCTTTTTCGGCCTCCTTTAATGTTCCCTTTCTCACCGCCAACTTGGCAGTGTAGAGCCCCATTTGACTATAAATGGAAACAATTTCGGGAAACAGCGCCTTCATCTTAGCAAGGTGAGCATTAATCGTGGAAAAATCCCCACGGGCAATGGGACCGGTTAAGGCCTTTTCCGGGCCAATCTCCCCGATATTGGCAAGGGTACTTTGAATTAAAGGCAAAAGAGCTTCGAATGCCTCGCCAGAAGGAAGATCCATCAATGCAAAGCATTGTAAAGCCATATCCATCAGCGAGACAAGATAATTGCAGGCTATGCACGCTGCAGCATGATAAAGCTCTTTCATCTCTGTGGGGACAAAAAATAGCTTCCCCCCCAACGCCTTAACCAATTCGAGGGACTGTGGATAACCTTCCTCATCCCCTTCCACTGCAAAAAAAGTACCGGGAAGGCTGCGCAAACCTTCTTCCAGGGCGGGAAATGTTTGCAAAGGATGGAACGAAAGGGTATAGGCGCCTTCCTCACGCGCTGGGGAGAGAATCTTTGAGCTATGAGCCCCGCTGGTATGCAAGACGATCTGCCCCTCCCGAAAACCACCCCCGGCTGCTATTTGCAGGCAGACATTCTCGATAACACGATCGGGTGTCGTCAGGAAAACGATATCCGCCTCCCTGGCGGCTATTTCTGGCAGATGATAAAAATTGCAATACAATAAATCTGCCGCCTCTTTACCAGAAATTTTCGTTTGGCAAACAACACCTGTGATAGTGTATCCTTTTTTTTGCAAGGCATATCCAAGCACTTTTCCAACATTTCCGGCACCAATAATGGCTATCTTTTTCAACAGCATCCAATCCTTCTAGACCTAAAAAAGCTATGCCTTCCTGCCATAGGCAAGAAGGCACATCAAAATTACCTCTGTACCTTCCGTCCCAGTCCTTTTCGGCTCCAGGCAGAATAAATATAGAAAGTAAATTATTCAAGGTTAAACGGTCCGGTGCAGGACAAAGAGAAAGGTTCCCACCCCGCGATATTTTACCATGCCCCCAAGCCCTTTGCAATAAGAGGAACGGTTTTTTTTGCGTTCATTTACCATTTTTCTGTTAAAAGCTCAACTAAAAGTGAAATTCCTCCGGCTATGTCGGATAGATCGACCATTTCCCCCGGTGTATGGATATAACGGCAGGGTATGGAAAGGGCCCCGCTGGGCACCCCCGCCCGGGAAAGATGAATGCTCCCGGCATCTGTCCCGCCCCTTTCCAATACCTCAAGCTGGTAGTCAATTTTGTTTTTTTCTGCTGTTCTGATCATGCGCTCAATAATGGCCGGATGGCAAATCACGGAGGAATCCTTGATTTTTATGGCCGGACCATTTCCCAAGGAAAGATCCATCTTATACTCCGGTTCGGGGGTGTCTCCCGTTCTGGTCACATCGATTGCCAAGGCAAAGTCCGGAGCAAGCTGGTAAGAGGCAGTCCCGGCACCTCTTAGGCCCACTTCCTCCTGGGCTGTAAAGACAAAATAGACCTCATTGGGCAGCGTGGCGGGTAAATTTTTAAGTGCCTGTAACAAGAGAGCACAGCCGGCACGGTTATCCAGGGATTTGGCGATCAGACGCGAACCAGTGCGTTGGCAAAGGGGATAGAAGTTTGCCGTATCCCCAATTTTTACTTTTTCCTGGGCCTCATGCCTATCCCTTGCACCAATATCAATATAAAAATGGCTGAGGCCGGCAACTTCTTTTTCTTTTAATTTTTCCCGGCCAATGATCCCTGCAGCCCCGTTGCTGAATATTACCCTGGTACCTAGTAAGGTTTCCTTATCTATCCCGCCGATGGCACTGAAACGCAAAAAGCCATTTTCCTCTATAAAAGTAACCATTAAGCCAATCTCATCCATGTGCGCCGCTAGCAAAAGTTTTTTGCCGGCAGGGTTCCTTTTTGTGACGATCAAATTACCCAGGGCATCGATAAATAATTCATCGCCATAAGCCTCGGCTTCTTTATATAAAAAGGAACGAATTTTTTCCTCACGGCCGGCCGGCCCAGATATGTTCGTTAAATTTTCCACAAGGTTAAAAAGTTCCATCATTTTTAAACCAACCCCTTTTCAGCAACAGATCTTATAAATCCTTCAGTTATCTCGATCAGACCATTTAAATCGCCCAAGTTGATTAAGGATGCAGGGGTATGAATATAGCGGCAGGGTGTAGAAATTACCCCCGTCATAACTCCTCCCCGTGACCGGGAAACTGCTCCCGCATCGGTAAAGTTACCCGCATAACGGCGAAATTGATAGGGCTTCCCTGTTTCCCCGGCAACCTCGATAAGCCGCTCAAGCAAGCGGGGATGCGCAATCACCGATTCATCTTGCAGTGTAAAGGCCGGCCCTTGGCCCAGGACAGTGGATTGATCATGCTTTTTAATATCCACCACATCAACTGCCAGGGTCGTTTCGATGATTAGCGCCATTTGCGGATCAATGCGGTAAGCAGCCGCCCTGGCCCCCCGGGCCCCCACTTCTTCCTGTACCGTGAAAGCGGCAGTAAAACCACAAGCCGTATCTTTACCCAGTAGTTCCAGTAGGGCAGCACAACCGGCACGATCATCAAGTGCCTTCCCTTTAAAAATATCCCCCCAGGTCTCTGCCTCCGTGGCGAAGGAAACAAAATCGCCGGGCTTGACGGCTTTTTCCGCTTCCTCTTTGTTTTTTGCCCCGATATCAATATATAGCTCATCTACGGTCAGGGCTTTCTTGCGCTCCCCTGATTTTTGTAG
>DUNV01000079.1 GCA_012839215.1 Bacillota bacterium | reverse complement strand
GTTGAGGACAACAGCCTTGGCTATGATGAGTTTCCGGTTTTCCACCAGTTCCGTAAGCGGACGCCCCCATACGGTTCTGCTGGTTTGATGACCCAGGCAATGGCCACCGAAAAGCCTTATCCAATTAAGGCCTTCTTCAGTTCGGGAAGCAACCCCGTTCTGACTTTCCCCGATACTAACCTTTTCCTGGATGCCATTAAAAATTTGGACCTGTTTGTTTCCATTGACCCAATTATGACTGAAACATGCCAACTGGCAGATTATGTACTACCTGCCTGTACCTCTCTGGAGGAAACAGGTATTGGTGGGTTCCCCTATGCTATTTCTTATTGCAAACCTTATATCATGCTGCGCAAGAAAGTTATTGATCCACTCTATGAAAGCAAGCCGATTTGGAAAATCTGGAGTGAGCTGGGGCACAAGATGGGTCTTGGGGAGTATTTCCCCTGGAAGACCGATGAGGAAGTGGCAGCACACTTTTTCTCCACGAGCGGTGTAACTATGGAGCAACTGGAAGAACATCCTGCCGGATTATATTTTGGCGAGATTGAATATGAACTATTCGAGAAAATTGGCTTTTCTACTGAATCAAAGAAAATCGAACTCTTTTCAGAGGAAATGGAAAGACTGGGTGCACCCGGTTTCCCAGGCCATGTCGAGCCAGAACAAAGCTTCGTGGCTGATCCCATTTTTGCGGAACAGTACCCAGAACTTTTAGTGACTGGAGCCAGAAGGGAAGAATGGATTGGCGGCCAGATGCGTGATGTGATGGGACTCCGGACCAGGATACAGGAACCTGAGGCAGAATTCAGCCATATCACTGCCAAGAAATATGATATCGAGGATGGCGAGATGATTGGCGTGCAAACTCCGCGGGGCATGATCAAGATCAAAGCCAAGATCACTCCGGAAATGCGGCCGGGTATGGTTTCTGTTCCCCATGGTTGGGGGGGAGCCAATGCCAACCTGTTGTTGGATGCCAGGATCAAGGACAAGGTATCCGGTTATATTACATTAAGGGGCAATGGATGCCGCCTCGTCAAGCTTAGCTAATTTACGCCATAAGCTGAAACTATATATTATCTGCTAATTAAGCAAAATAGGGGTGCGGTTTCCACTGCTATAAATGGGGATGGACCGCACCCCATTTTTAATATTGTCAATTGCGCCAGGCGATGTTATTGTAGAACTTGGGGGGACTACAAATGCTCAAAAATATTGTTGTTGAAGATGCCTGGGAGGTACTCCGTAGTGTAATTGTACCACTTCAACCGGAAAGTGTTTTGCTAAATGATGCACTAGGCCGTATTGCCGCCATAGACATAGCAGCAACTGACGATTTGCCCCATGCTAACCAATCAGCAGTTGATGGGTTTGTTATCCATAACGATAATTTGCTAGGGAACTGCGAACTGAAAATCGGGGATCCCCTTGGCCCGGGAAAAATTCCAAATTCTCCCCTGCTTCCTGGCAACACTGTTAAGGTGGGTACTGGTGGGGTTTTGCCGGAGGGAACGGCAGCTGTCATCCCTGAGGAAAAATCAGCTGTTCAGGGAAACTATTTATCTGTTGAAACAAAATATTTTTCAGGTAGCAATGTTAGGACACAGGGTGAGGATTTTAAATTAGGGGATATTATCGTAGGCCGCCATGAGCGCTTGACTCCCGGTATGCTGGGGGTACTCGCGGCGTTTGGCCAGGAAACGGTTAAGGTTTACCGCCAACCATCCGTGGCATTGCTTTGCCTTGGACCGGAAATTATTCCACACGATTTTTCACCGCTGGACGGGCAGGTAAGGGATAGCAATGGGCTCCTGCTATCTTCCCTAATTGTGCAGGAAGGCGGGCGGATCACTGGTTTGCGTTACATTGGTGAAAAACCAGAAGGTAGCAGTATTCTTGACAAATCAGGTAATATTTTTGAAAAAGCTGATCTTATCGTTACCATAGGAGGTGCCTACGGGGATTTCTCCAAGTTAGCGCCTTCGATCCTTCGGGAAGCAGGAGCCGAGATGCTTTTCTGGGAGATTCTTTCCAAGCCGGGGAGCCACTCCGGTGGTGGAATTTGGCGATCCAAACCAATACTGGCTTTATCTGGCAATGCAGCTGCCTGTGTTGTTGGTTATCATCTCCTGGTATCACCAGTCTTGCGCAAAATGCAGGGTTTAAACCTTGAACCGCAAAGGGTCATGCTGCCAAGTATTGATAAATATAAAAAGAATGGTAAATCCAGGCGCTTTTTAAGGGGACAGATTATTGTGGATGATGGTATGCTCAAGGTAAGAATATT
Source organism: Bacillota bacterium (assembly GCA_012839215.1). GTDB lineage: Bacteria > Bacillota > Dethiobacteria > DTU022 > UBA8154 > DUNV01. Next base: position 8,802 of record DUNV01000079.1, on the reverse strand, counting down.
GCCTGGGCAGAAGTCCAGTATGATGAGATCCCTCCTCGACTATAATTCGTTGATCGATCTCCGGCCCGAGCACCCACCTGTGCAGGAAAATTCACTGGTAGCAGTAATACCTCTCCACGGGAGCAATATTGTCGAGATAGATTAATCTGATCGAGTCATTTCCAGGGAAGAATTGCTATGCCCTAGAAATTTGCACACACTTTGTTGCCAATATGCCTTTTTTGATACAATGCTTTGATACTTTGGTTTTTTTAAAAATGGGGTTAGGTAATGATAAAAAAGGAACTCAATGTAAACGGCCGCAGTTGGAGGTTGCTGGTGGACGGCCTGGCAAAAATCGATAGCCCGCGAGCGAGACATCCAAACCGGGACCGGGCATTTTTTGAAAAAACTATAAAAAGGCAGAACGATGCTAATGCCCGTGCCGCCCGTGCTGTCCGCGGGGAGGTTGATACCGGGAAACCTGCCCAGATGGTTTCAGCCGGAATTAAGATTGTTAATGCTACTCAGATGGGGGGGATCAGGGGTTTAATTAGCCCAATTTGCCGGGAAGCAGAAATAAAGATGATGTTATTGCAGTTGTCTGTGCCGACACGGAACAAAACGCTTTTTTGGCGGCAAAAAAGGTAAAGGCAAAATTCAAATATTTAGATGGCCCGGTGCCGCGGAAAGTTCCAGCTAAAGGGGCGGGGGAACCGCTCTTGCATCCCGGCGTTTCGACTGGTAGGGGATTTGCCTATCTTGATAGATGTGGGTGTATTGCTATACATTCAAAATATTTTCTTGCGAAACAATATCGCAGAGTTATTGCCAGGGCCATAGGGATTGATGAAGGATTCCTAGTATCCGTCCACAGCAAGACCAAAAGAATACCACCGCCAAATTATTTTCCGATCGTAGAAGCAATTTTGGGGCTTGCATATTACTCTACCGGCAGGCCAGTCATACTGGGATCCAATAAATTCCCAGGTAAAAATGGCTCGTTCATGTAGCATTTTTGGCAGGCATTATGTTGGTATTGACATTATGCTAATATAAACATATAATTTTTAATGATCCGTTCCCTCTATACGGAGGTAGTTTATATTTTTGTTGCCGCAGTGTTAGGTTGCCCACTGCGTAAAAATAGATTATAAGGTTTATAACTAGAAAGGGGTCGATGAGTTTGTTTAAGATCGGGAAAGGAAGAAATTGTCTCTCTGTACTGGCAAGCGCTGCCCTGATTCTTATGTTGCTTTTTTCCCTATTAATGGGTGCCGGTTGCTCACAAGAGGCAGTTGTACCTGAGGCTGGCGGGGAAAATGGAGAGGAGATAGGGGCGGAAGGAGGAGCAGGGGAAGATGAATTCATCATTCTTTCCACTACTACGAGTACTTATGATTCAGGGTTACTGGATTACCTGCTGCCGGTATTTAAAGAGAAAACAGGTATTGAGGTAAGGGTTGTTTCCCAAGGTACCGGGCAAGCTTTGGAGACAGGAAAAAGAGGGGACGCCGATGTTCTTCTGGTGCATGATAGGGCTGCGGAACTAGAGCTTGTTGAAGAAGGTTTCTTTACAGATCGCCATGATGTATGCTATAACGATTTTATCATCCTGGGAGCGCCTGAAGATCCTGCCAATGTAAAAGAGGCGGATAATGCCGTAGAGGTACTTTCCAGGATCGCTGAAAATGAAGAAATATTTATTTCTCGCGGAGATGATTCGGGAACGCACCGCCGGGAACTTGCCACTTGGGATGAAGCGGGCATAAGCGAACGTGGCGAGTGGTACAAGTCCATCGGACAGGGAATGGCTGATACCCTGAGGATGGCTGATGAACTTCATGGTTATACGATGTCGGATCGGGGAACATATCTTTCCCTAAAGGATACTCTTGATCTGGAAATCCTTTTTGAAGGGGATCCTGTCCTCTTTAATCAGTATGGAGTTATGGCTGTTAGCAGCGAGAAGCATCCACACATTAAATATGAACAGGCCAAAAAATTTGTTGATTTTCTGGTATCCGATGAGGGTCAGGAAATGATTGCCAGTTTTAAGATAGGCGATGATCCCCTTTTCTTCCCCGGGAAGGGCGTGGAGTAGGATATTATCAGCATGGGTTTCTGAAATAGGATTCTGAGAGTGACGGATTTATTGGGGCATCCCTTCTTCTAACTGGGATGCCCCTTACCACAAAAGGGTGCAGGAGGTCTAGATTGTCTCGCTTACTTGAGGGAATAATTGAAGCGTTTACCCTTATCATCCAGTTTGATCCATATTTATGGCAAATTATCATACTTTCCCTGCAGGTTTCCGGTGGGGCAGTGGCGCTAAGCACGCTCACAGGTGTACCCCTAGGAGCCTTCCTAGGGCTGAAGCCTGCCGGGCGCACCCGCTTTATCAGCAAGGTTCTTTATACCTTTATGGGCCTGCCCCCGGTCGTAGCAGGGCTGGTGATCTACCTGCTTATTTCCCGTTCCGGTCCCTTTGGAGTACTGGGACTTCTTTTTTCGCCAGCCGCAATGGTTATTGCCCAGTTTACCCTGGCAACGCCCATTATTGCCGGTTTGACCATGGTGGGAATCCGCAGCCGGGGAAAAGAGGTGCAGGAAACGGCGCGTACCCTGGGTGCAAATAGGTTACTAACAGCCTGGACTGTGATTAGGGAATCCCGTTTTGCTATCTTTGGTGCTATAGTTACGGGTTTTGGACGTGTTATTGCTGAGGTGGGGGCAGTTATGATCGTCGGAGGGAATATTGAAGGGCATACCCGTGTCATGACCTCAGCTATTGTTTTGGAAACGAGTAAGGGTCATTTTGAGCTAGCTATCGGACTGGGCCTTACCCTACTCGTTATTTCTTTTTTGATCAATTCACTGCTCTATTATTTACAGGGGGGAGGGGAAAATAGTGGCTGGAAATAATGTGGTCCTTAGGGTGGAAGGCATTTCCAAGGTATATGATAGGGAAGTGCTGCACATCGAAAAACTTTCCTTTGAAAAAGGGAAAATTTATGGCCTGATCGGGCCAAGTGGAGCCGGGAAAAGCACCCTTCTCAGGCTGATTAATTTTCTTGAACCCCCAACTGCGGGGCGCATTTTTTTTAAGGGAAGGGAACTGGATGTAAGGGGCAGGGTGGATCTAAAAACACAGCGGGGGATGACGATGGTCTTCCAAAAACCGGTGCTTTTTAAAACCAGCGTCCGGGAAAACGTTGCCTATGGGCTCAGGGCGCGGGGTTTACCCAAAGAGGAAATCAACAAAAGGGTTGCGGTACTGCTAGAAAAGGTGGGGTTGGAGTCTTTCGCCGGACGCCGGGCTGACTCCCTTTCCGGCGGGGAAGCGCAGCGGATAGCCCTGGCCAGGGCCATTGCCTTCGATCCTGGTGTGTTACTGCTCGATGAACCTACGGCCAACCTGGACCCACATAATATAGAGATGTTTGAAAACCTAATTCTCAATTTGAATAAGGAAAAAGGGATAACTGTAATCATGGTTACGCATAATATTTTCCAGGCTAGGCGGATTGCCCACGAGGTGCTTTTCTTCTATGAAGGCCATATCATTGAAAAAGGCCCCGCACAGAAAATTTTTTCTTCACCAGAGGATCCGCGTACCCGTGCCTTTGTTGAGGGGCGCATGGTCTACTAAAAAAATATCCCGGCAGATTTGCCGGGAGAAGAGGGGTTATTAAAATTTGTGCAAAACTTAGGGAGAAAATTTAGCATTATGTCATATGTGACATAACATGTTTTTATTATAAGGGCTATTGTTGCAGTTGTCAATGTATATTTCCTGTTTTTTTTGGATTTCATCAAAAATAACCGGAAAATTGTATGGGGGCATTAAATTATTTGGGGAAAAGGCTTTTTTTCATCGGGGTTAAGCAATGAACCGATGGGTGTTCATAGGCGTCTGTTTTTTTAAGGGGTGTTTTCCTATGAATAGCAAGGCATATAAAGATCTATTTACCAGAATTTTTAGCTGGAAATTTTTTATTGTTATTTTTCTCTTTTTTTGCCTCGCTGCCGCCGCCCTGGTGGTGGGGAAATTCAATAGAAATACAAGTCACCAGGGGGGGTGCCAGTGTCGGAAAGAGTTTGCAAAAGTGGCAGGGCTGTTTAAGGAAAGCCCTTCACCTGTGGAACTAATTCCCGAAAAAGAATGGACTGTTCCTGATTTGGTAATTATTGGGGCCCGCGAGGAGGTAATTAAGGGGACCCGTTATGATGCCTCCTACGAGGTGATAAGCTATCCCGGGGGAGATGTTTCCCTCGATCGTGGCGCCTGCACGGATATTATCATCCGGGCTTTCCGCCGTGCCGGTATTGATTTACAGCAGTTAATCCACGAGGATATGAAGGAAAACTTCCACCTTTACCCGCAGAAATGGGGCCTTAGTGGCCCCGATGCCAATATTGATCACCGCCGCGTGCCCAATCAGGTATGCTTTTTGGAGCGCCACGGAATTTCGTTAGCGCTTGACGTAAAGGATGAGCGGGATGAATGGCAGTGGGGCGATGTGGTTTACTGGCGTTTTCCGGGCGGGCGGGATCATTGCGGTATTATCAGCGATCGTACAGGAAAAGATGGGCTCCCGCTTGTCATCCATAACGCAGGTGTGGCCCGGGAGGAAGATTGCCTGCTTCGCTGGGAAATCACCGGCCATTTCCGTTTTCCCGGTTAAAGCAGCGTGCGGCGCAATTCCCCTGGGGATCGGGCCGACAAATAGGCAGGGGGGATATCAAAGATGGTTTTAGCACCTATCTGTCCTTCATTGTTGAGGCGATAAACAGCCCGTGCGTAGGCTGTCAGGATGCTGGCGGTAAATTGTGGGTTGCTTTCCAGTTTTATGGAAAACTCCATTATTTGTTTGTTTCCAGCGCCATTTTGTCCCGTCTGGCCGCTGCGAATGACGAAGCCCCCATGGGGAATGTTGCTATGATCCCTAGTAAATTCCTCTTCGGAAATAAAAATTACTTTGGTTTCATACCCGGCAAAATAATCTGGCATTGTTTTGATGGCCCGGGTTATCCCTTCCAGGTCGGCACCTTCCCCGGCCACCACGTAACATTCCCGGAGATGCCTTTCCTTCGTTGTTAAATCAGGTGTTTCACCCTTTTTTATCCTCTTTAGAGCATCCTCCAAGGGAACAGTATATTGAACTGCATTTTTGACGCCCTTGACCCTCCTGATGGCCTCAGAGTGCCCCTGGCTGATACCCCTGCCCCAAAATGTATATTCGTGCCCCCGGGGCAGAACGGCCTCACCGAGAAGGCGATTTAAGGAAAAAAGCCCCGGATCCCAACCGATGCTGATAGCGGAAGTTTTCCCACCAGTTCTGGCAGATTTATCAACTGCGGCAAAGTACCCGGGTATCCTGGCATGGGTGTCATAGCTGTCCACAGTGTTAAAAAGCCGGGCAAAACAGGGTCCCTGCAACGGTAGGTCTGTTGCTGAACCACCGCATAGAATCATTACATCTATACCATCAATGAACTCTCCAGCCATATCCATATGCAAAACCCTTGCCTGCTTATTGCTAATACGCAAAGACTCTGGGTTCCGCCTGGTGAAAACGGCAACAAGGTTCATATCTGGATTTTGCTCTACAGCCTGCTCGACACCACGCCCCAAATTACCATATCCCATTATGCCTATGCTGATACCCATTTTGCTCCTCCCTACCAATTTCTTTTCCTACTTTAGGTAATATCATTTTAAAAAAGAAAATGCAAATTCCTTATTGGGCACGGGAATGCTACCAGAATAGAATTATCAGGACAGGCATTTTTTTAAATGTAAGTGTAGGATAAACATAGGTTTTTTACACTATGCCATTGGGGTCCTTTCCCAACACTCGATTCATACACTCGATTCATAATAGATAAACGGAACCTAAATGGTTCCGTTTTCTATATTTTATTTCCCCCAACCAACCTGCCTGCCTTCCGTTTTTTCTTTAACTTGCAGGCTGTTCCATGGACACAAGGGAAAGATTCCTCAACCTTAAAAGCTAGCCCCCGGTTGAAAATGATCGATGCAGTGATCGAGGAAGGCCTGGTTCAGGATGGAAAAAATACGGTTTTTATGATAAATCAGGTAAAAATTGCGTTTTAGGTGGAGATCGGGCAGCCTATATCCCTGCATTGATCCGCTGGATAACTCTTCGTTGACAGCTTTGCAGGAAATGGCCGTTACCCCCAGGCCGGCTTTGACAGCCTCCTTAATGGCCTCCTGGCTTTCCAGGTAAGCTACAATATTTAAAGGCACCTTCTTTTTGCCGTAAAATTTCTGTAGGGCATTCTCAAAAACTATCCGGGTGGCGGAGCCCGGTTCCCTCATGATAAAAGGGATTCTTAGTAGGTTTTTCCGGTTTATGCCGGTACTGAGATCTATTTCGTAGAACTGGGAGCCGGGCTTGCTTTTAGATTTGAAAATGTCAGACAAGCAGATGTCAGGAGCAGCCACCAGTACTAGCTCATCACCTAAGAGCATAATCTGGTCTAGCCCATCGGGGGCAGCGGGTTCTCCCACAAATCCCAGATCATAGGTATAATCCCTGATGTTATTATACACCTGCCTAGTGTCACGAAGCAGTACTGCAAAGGTAACCCCGGGGTGTTTTTCCAAAAAACTTTTCATTAGCCAGGGCAAGATATATGCACCGGGGACACTGCTGGCAGCTATCTCCAGGTGGCCTTTGACGATACGGCTTTCCTGTTGAATGGCAAAAAGGGCTTCATCTTTGATGCCCTGTAGTTGCCGGGCGTATTTAAGGAGAACTTTCCCCGCTTCGGTTAGTTGCAGTTCCCGCTGACTGCGATCTATGAGGGGAACCCCGATTTCGTTTTCTAAGGCCTTAATATGAGCGCTAACCGTAGGCTGGCTTAGGAAAATGTTTTCAGCTGCCCGGGAAAAATTTTTTTGACGGGCTACCTCGATGAAGATCTTTAATTGATGAAAGTCCATTAATAAATGTTCCTTTCCCGGCTGTGGTTACCAACTTTACTTGATATCCTGCACCAAAAATAGTTAGAAGCTACTTTCTTAAGCATATCATGGAAAAAGGATGATGTAAAAGGTTTGGGGCCAGTCAAGGAAATTTATAGATGTGGGCTAGCCTTTGTTTGGTTTCAGGATTTGCGCGCCAGTGTTGCTATCAATATAATAATTTTCTTTATATAAAAGTTCGGAAATAGGCAAAATTTCATATCCTTCACCTTTGATAAATTCGATGATTTCTGGCAGGGCCTCGGCCGTATACGTTCCGTTGTTATGGAAAAGTATAATTGCGCCCGGGTGCAGGTTTTCCTTGATTCGTTCTACCATAGGCTCTTTCCCCAATTCCTTCCAATCAAGTGAATCAATAGACCATTGTATGGTCTGGTAACCACATTTTTCAATGGCCGAGATTGTTTTATTGCTATATTCACCAAAAGGGGGCCGGAAAAGATGGGGCTCCACCCCGGTAAGTTCGAGGATCATCTGGCCTACTTTTTCCAGTTCCACTTTGATTTGCCCTTCCGCAAGGCTGTTTAAATGCGGATGGCTGTAGGTATGGTTGCCAATTTCGTGGCCTTCTTCGGCAATGGTTTTCACCATTTCTGGGTATTTTTCTACCCAAAAACCCGTTAGAAAAAATGTCGTTTGGATATTATTCTCCTTGAGAATTTCCAGAAGCGTAGGGGTATAAGCGGCACCCCAGCAGGCATCAAAACTAAAGGCTACCTTTTTATCATTGGTTTCCACATAATAGATAGGGACGAGGCGGCCTGAAGCATAGTTTAAAACGGGCCGGGCCACTTCGGGAAAAAGCAGGTAGAAACCAACCAATAATACCGCAATAATTACCAGGCAGGTGAGTATCTTCCCTCCTTTGCCAAAAGGTCTGATCGTACGGATTACAACTTTCTTTTTGATGATCATCACCTCCCTAAAAAAGGACCTCCTTAAAGTATATTCCTTAGGGAGGTCCATATGATAAGACTTATTTGTTTTAGTCTAGAGAATTTTCTTTTAAAACTGATAAAAAATTGGTTATTTCGTTAAGGTATTTTTGTTTGGCGTTTTTTTGGCTTACCACAAGTTTGTAAGTTATAGAAGGTAACTCAAAGTTGGGCTTAATTTCGAAAAGCTCACCCCGGCAAATTTCCTCTTTTACTGTTAGGTAATGCAGGATAGATACAAAATTTTCAGTTTTTATAAATTCTTTAATAACATAGGGATAATTAAGCTCCATTATAATGTTAGGTAAAATTTTATTGTTGATAAAAAAATTATTGAGTGCCTCCCGAGTAATAAATGATTTTGGTAACAAAACCAGGGGAAGTTTTTCGAAATCCTGTGGGGATGCAACAGTGATATTTTTGCCGGATACTATTGCTAGTCGTTGATCAAATGTAAAAATTAGATTTGTTTGAGGTGTGGTTATGTCAATAGGGATTATGCCAATGTCACAGGTGCCACTTTTAAGGTGTTCGGCTACGGATGAATAATTGTCGGTTTCAATTGTAAGTTTTAGATTTAGCCGATCAAAATCTGTTCTAAATTCTTCTATTAGCTTGGGAAGCAGGTGGCCTCCTAGGGCACCATTGGTTATAATTTTGATGGTTTCCCGATGGTGTAACTTTCCCTCTTTTCCTTTGGCGGCCTCCATATCTTTGCATAACTTTTCCTTTAGGTTTAGAATTTCCTTTGCAGTAAAATAGAAGGATTTTCCTGCTTCGGTTAACTTCATGTTATCATACCTTGATTCTCGCCTTTTAATAAATTTAATCCCGAATTCATCCTCAAGGCTTTTTACCGCGGCACTAACGGAG
>DUNV01000078.1 GCA_012839215.1 Bacillota bacterium | reverse complement strand
TACGAATTTAAGGGCTGGACAAACGAGGGAATACCTACAAAAGAAACACTGGATAGACTAGGCCTGGGTTTTGTTAGCGAGGATTTCCAACGCAGGGGAATACTTAAAATTTAGTAAAAAAACTATTTTTTACCCTAATTATTTTGATTTTTCTGCTTGTTATTGCTATAATAATTTCTAATGGCTTTTTTAGGTAGGCTATTAAAGGTTAAAACAATTTTTAGAGGGGAGGCTGCGGAGCTAAGTTTTTTTATATTCGATGTCGGAATTATTTTATTCTTGGCATGTTTTTAATTTTACATTTGTTATGGAGGATGAGGTATGAAGGAAAAATCTAATCAATCAGTTATTTCTATGGTAGACCTTACAGCTAATCCGGCCCCCTTGGGGTTGCTAGGTTTTGGTATGACTACAGTGCTGCTCAACCTGCACAATGCCGGTTTTTTTGGTATGAGCAGCATGATTTTGGCCATGGGCATTTTTTATGGTGGGCTGGCGCAGATCATTGCCGGCATAATGGAGTGGAAAAAGGGAAATACATTTGGCACTACTGCTTTTACCTCTTATGGACTTTTCTGGCTGACCCTGGTCGGCCTGCTGGTTATCCCCAAGGGATTATGGGGGGATCCGGCCGGAAGTATTGATATGGGGGCATATCTTTTTATGTGGGGCTTGTTCACAGCGGTTATGTTTATCGGAACGCTTAAAATAAATGCACGCCTTCAATTCGTCTTTGGCTCACTGGCAATTCTATTTTTCTTGTTGGCCATAGGCGATTGGACAGGCAGCGCTGTAATCACGAAAATAGCAGGATATGAAGGAATTATTTGTGGTTTCTCGGCTATCTATGCCGCCCTGGCCCAGGTATTGGAGGAATTAAGCGGCAAGGCCTAGGCCGATGTAAAAATGGGGGCTGTACCCGGAAATGTGTTTGTTTTCCTTGTACAACCCCAAAACCTAAGTTACAACATTGTTTTATTTATTATTAATAATCCCTGCATTTCTGGTTGCCATAACTAAACTGGCTGATTTTTTTAGAAGGAGCAGTGAGCCTAAAAAACCAATCAGTGAAATAGATGTGGCAACCAGGAATGGCACAGTAAAAGCCCCTGTTACATCCCGAAGGTAGCCCCCCAAAGCAGGACCCATTACCTGCCCGATACCGAAAAACAAGGTTATGAAGCCCACGCCCGCCGGTGCAAGATCCGGCCCAATCAGATCCCCGGCTGCTGCAGCCATAATTGTCGGTATGCTCCAGGCGGTTAATCCAAAAAGCACGGCAGAGACATAAAAGGCCCCCACTGAATTAAAGGTGGCAAAGATAATGTAGGAGAGCGCCAGGATTAGGTATGCCAGTGCCGCACCATAATTTCGGCCTAATAAATCAGAAATGCCTCCCCAGATCACGCCACAAAAAATACTTAGTGCTCCAACGAGTACCCACATGGCATTTGCCTTTGCATCTGCAACCCCGGATTCAAGCAAAAACAATTTGAAAAAAGTCATGTAGATCACGTAGGAAAAACCATAAAGAAAGTAAACAATGCCGATGTACCAAACCTCTTTTACCTTGTATACAAGGCCCCATTGCATACTGTCTGCGCGGGTTTCAGTAAGCTGCGCAACATTTTCCGAGGCTTCTGCGCCAATTTGCTTTATTCCAATGTCTGCTGGCTTATCCTTTAAAAAATACCAACATATAGCAGCAATAACAAACACTGCGCCACCAAGGTAGTACCATGCGTAGGACCATCCCTCTGTTCCATAGGCCATAAATATTATTGGAACAACAATTCCTGATAGGCAGGTGCCAATTCCTGTGCCGGCTGTAACAATTCCCGTTGCAAAACCACGCTTATTAATGGCAAACCAGGTTGAACCGAGCGCCATGGCAGGGACATATGCCCCTCCATTGCCAATCCCGGTGAGCAGGCGCATGACTAGGGCAAATTCAAACGAAGCTGCCATTCCAGTCAACATCATGGAAATACCCATCAATAGCAGTGAAAGGGAAATAACAATACGGCTCCCATAAACCGAGGCCAGAATACCACCGATTAGGGCGAAAATAAGGTATCCGGCTAAATTTCCTGATGCCAGCAATCCGGCTCCGGCATTGCTTATGCTCAGTCCATCCCTCATCTCGGGTAGGATAAGCGTATAGGCCATTCTTCCGAAGCCATGTGCCCCCACAGAAGTAAGCATGCCCATAAAAATTACGATCCAACCATAATGTTTTTTCTTTGTAAACCTTTGTAAATTGCCCATTAGTTAGCACCTTCCCGAGTGTTAGTTGTTCAGGAAATCCAGCCTATTGCCGTTTGATTTCAACAGATAGATAACTTTTATAATCACAGTAAAATTATTCACCCACTGCTACTTCCTTTTTACCAATATATTTTATTCTAAGTAGGGGTTTGTCAATTTTTCCCGTTGCATTACGAATAACATCGTTAAAAACAATTTTTTCCGGCCATTTATACTTTGCTAACCCTTGTTTGGCGCAAAAATCAATTACTTCTTCCTTTTCCATTGTATCACCAGGGAATAGTTGTACTATGGCCATGGAGATTTCAACAAGGCGCTCATGGGGATACCCTATAACTGCCGCGTCGGCAACTTTGGGATGACGGCGCAGAACATCCTCGATCTCCGCTGGAAAGATGTTTTCCCCTCCCCGTATAATAAGATCCTTTTTTCTATCTGCAATGTAAATGTATCCATCATCATCCGCTCTTACAAGATCCCCGGTATAAAGCCAGCCATCCCTTATTGCTTCCTTGGTCATTTCAGGGTTTTTGTAGTACTCCTTCATGATTCTTGGACCGCGGAGCAAAAGCTCACCAACCTTTCCAACACCCACATCGTTGCCGCTATCATCTACAATCCTAGTTTCAATATTAAAAGTTGGCCTTCCAATAGAACCAGGTCTGGTAAGGATGTCAGCGTCGAAAAGGTGCGTAGAACCTGCCCCCCCACCCTCTGTTATGCCGTACATATTTCCTGTATCAAAGGGGAAAATTTGCTTAATATCCCTAAATAGGGAAGAAGGTACCGGTTGCGCACCAACATGCATGTTTTTTAAGTGGGATAGATCGTAATTGGTGATATCTATTTCTCCTTTTTTAATCGCATTTACAAGATCGGCCATAGCAGGTACAGCAACCTGGCCATCTGTTACCTTTTCATCGCAAGTTGCCTCTAGAAGAAACTTTGGATCACTACTATCAGGTAGGATAAGGGTTGTTCCGCCCGCCAAATAAGGCGCTAAATTCAGAAAGAAACTTCCACTATGATAAAAAGGATGTGGATTCAGATAGACGGTTTCATGGCCCAAACTATAGGTGAGGGCTATAGATATACCGATCTGATAAAGGGTATCATGTGCCTGGCAAACAGGTTTTGGCGGCCCTGTTGTCCCCGAGGTGAACATTAGCTCGGCAGGATCGTTTTTATCTACACTGACAAGGATTTCCGACAGATCGCCGTTTTTTATCATGCTGTCATAGGAAACCATATTTTGGGGAACCTGATCTCCAATACAAATAAAAGATCTAATACTGCCCATTTCTTCCCGAATTGGTTCGATTTTGGGGATAAAGCGTTCGTCAAAAATAAATGCACTGGGGTTGCAGGCCAGCGCGGCATATTTTATATCTGCACTAGCGAAACGAAAACTAAGTGGAACTACAGTAGCCCCTACCCTTAAAATGGCATGAAATGTCACTATCCATTCCAGGCTATTCATCTGGAGATGAAGGACAAAATCACCCTTGCGTACACCCACCTCATTTTGAAGATAATTGGCTACCCTGTTCGTTTCCTCGTTAAATTCTTTCCATGTTAATTTTCTTCTTTTCCGGGGCGGTCTTACCTCTACAAGATATTCCTTCTCCGGGTATTTCCTTGCATTGATAATTCCATACTTGGCGAAATTCATATTTATTACCCCCATTTCAAAAATTTATAGAACAGGCTTGCTGATAGGTGTTACAGGCGAAAAACCTGTCACCCCCTTCCCAACATTCTCCCTTTTCCGACGTATTTGGCCGGCCTGTTGGAATATACCGAACCTTAATAAAAAAGCGGGTTATCTTGAAAAGGCGCTAGTAGGGTTTTTATTACGTTAGTTGGCCTCGTCCCAAGTTCCATATTTCTCCCTGAGGATACGATGCAGGATTTTGCCTGTTGCCGTTCTGGGCATTTCTTCATCGCTGATGTAGTCTATGGACTTAGGCCGCTTGAAACCTGCCATTTTGCCCCTCGTAAATTCCAGGATCCCTTTGGACATTTCCTTGCTGCCTTTGTAACCCGGGTTTAAAATCACAATGGCCTTGATTGCTTCGCCCCATTTCTCGTCGGGTATGCCAATTACGGCCACATCCTTTACTGCGGGGTGCGAGGCGAGCATTTCTTCTACCTCGGAAGGATAGACGTTTTCACCACCAGTGATAATCATGTTTTTTTTGCGATCCACAAGGTAGTAATAACCGTCTTCATCTTTTCTGCCCATATCGCCGGCGGTACACCATTGCCCCCGAAAACATTCCTTAGTCCTTTCCGGATCCTTCCAATATTCCTGGAAGACATGAGGTGATCTGGTATAAAGTTCCCCAACCTCTCCCTGGGGTACTTCATTGCCTTCTTCATCAAGCAATTTGATAGTGTCAATGCCGAAGATTTCCCTGCCGACAGATCCAAGTTTGCTGAACTGATCTTCTGGCCGGAGGTAGGTTATCAAACCGGTTTCGGTGGCCCCATAGGCTTCCCATAGTTCTGCCGACTTAAAATAGTCCATAATGGCCAATTTTAGCTCTTTTCGGGCTGGGGCTGAAGAAATAAGCAGTTGTCTCATGCTGCTGACGTCGTACTTTTTCTTTATTTCATCTGGCAGGCCCAGTATCATAGTGTAGTGGGTTGGAACAAGGGATGTGAAGGTTGGTTTGAATTTTTCAATAGTTTTCAGAAGGTCTTCGGGATCGAAACTAACGGAGTTATAAATCATAACCGGTGCTGAAACATAGGTATAACAAAAGGAATAGTAGACGGAATTGACATGACAGGTGGGCATAACAAGCAGGGGTTTGTCTGTTGGCAGCACGCCCATGTTAATATTATTTAGAAGATAATGGGCCAAATTGCATTCATGATTGCGGACAACCCCCTTGGGTGCCCCTGTTGTTCCCGATGTATACATGATTACCCATGGATCATGGGCATCTACTATCACGTCCGGCTCTTCTGCAGGGCTCCTGGATAAAACCTCCTCATAATGCCGATAACCTTCAGGGGCCTTACCGCTACCCACATAAATGAAATTGCCTTCAGGGATTGTTTTAAGTTTCTCGCGAACACTATTAACGCCTTGGACAAAAGGTTCCTCTACAATAAATGCCCTGCATCCGGCATGATTGATTATGTACTCAAAATCATTGGGCCCGAGCCTAAATAATATGGGAACTGCAACCTGGCCGCCTTTTGCGCATGAGGCGTAAAACTCCATCCATTCGACGCGATTATACGACAGGATAGCAATCCGATCCCCATAGCCCACTCCCATTTCTTGCAGGGCGTTGGCCAGGCGACATGTCCGCTCATTCCACTCCTTAAAAGTGAAACTTTTATGTTTATCCTGACAACCCAGTTTGTCCGGATAATTTTGGGCATTCATCTTTAAAACCGTTCCCACATGCATCCATTTACTCGCGATCATTTCATGTCCCCCTTGACACTGTGTAAGATAATGACTATCCGCTGTAAAAATTTACAGGACAAAAATTTAGTTTCTGCCGGCACTAATGCCCGGCATTGCGATCGTTGATCCCATTGGCACTAATGCCCGGCACTGCGATCTCGGCTGTCGATCCCATTGGCTTGCAGCTAAAAAAGGGTCATTATTATTTTGAATGTGTGTTGCCTTGAGGGTTATTGAAAATGTTCTAATGATGTAATTTTAGAGGTTGCTGTGATGTTGCTGGGAGGTTTTATGGGAGCAATTCTTTCAAAATTTACTGTTGCTTACCATCGCCGATTTTCCGCATAATTAACTCTGGTGCATTTTCTTTATTTCCCTCCTTTTACCATTTTGATTTTCATCAAAAACTATTTTCTTTTTCCTTGTTCCAGTTCATGTTTTTTGGTAACCTCGAGATAAAGATCCTTATAGGCATTTATATCAGTTATCATTGCCTTTTCTGCACCATCAACATCACGATTTTTTATAGCCTTGTAGATATCGTAATGGGTTTTGGTCACAAGGCCAATATTATGTTCTTCAAGGGCAATATTGGAATATGTTTTAAACACGAGTTTCCTGATAGCCTGTATCATGTAATAAAGAACCATATTCTGTGAGGCCAGGGCAACAATTTCATGCAATTCGAAATTTCTCCGATCAAATTCTTCCTTGGTATCCACATTTAAATCCAGAACCTTTGACATTGCCCTAAGGTTTTCATCTGTACGGTTAAGTGCCGCCTTTTTGGCTGTGATACATTCGATATCCTTTCTTGCCTCCATGAGATCTTCAAAACTGGCTTTTTGTGTTTGCAGAAGCAGATCTAGGCCGTTAACAATTATTCCCGAATCAATATTTTTAACAAATCTGCCGCCCCTGTTGCCCGGCACGGCTGTGATCAATCCTACACCCTCGAGCCCTTTTAAACCTTCACGTGTGGCGGCACGGCTTATCCCCAGGGTTTTCGATAATTCAATTTCCGTTGGTAGCCGATCGCCGGGGCTGAAAGATCCAGAAATAATATGATCTTTTAACATTGTAAAAACATAGTTATATGCTGATGTTTTTTTATAAGGCTTTAGAAGGTGTTTTTTAGTCTTAATTTTTTAATGCCTCCCTTAATGTATTTAAACCTACCTACATATCATTGTCAGACAGATGGGATAACAGAATGACGGGCTCCCCGTTAGTTTCTTGCCCGGGTGATGCCATTGATAACATATTTTGGATCGCCCCCGGCGGCTACGCGTTGCAAGTTCTCCAAGGCTTCTTTCAACATGCGGGTAAAGGATGCCGCAGTAACGCCGGCGATATGGGATGTGGCAACTAATCTTTCTGTTGCCTCCGGTGACAGATTTAAAAGTGGATGATCAATCGGCGGCGGATCCGGTGCAAAATGATCCACTGCTGCCCCGCCAAGATGGCCACTTTCCAGTGCCTCAGCCAGGGCCGCCTGATCGACTATTTCACCCCGGGCAGTGTTGATGAATAGCGTTCCGGGTTGCATTAAGGCAAATTCATTTCTTGATATTAAGCCACGGGTGTCATTGCTCAGGGGAAGGTGCAAGCTAATTGCTTCGTTGTTTTTTAGCAGCTCCTCGAACGAGCAAAAGGTGACATTTAGTTCTTCCTCAGCCCTTCTGTCTAAGCGGTAAATGTCATAGTAGCTTACCTTTGCCCCCATCATATTGGCTAGTTTTGCTACCTGGCGCCCTATGGCCCCTAGGCCCAGCAAGCCTATTTCTGAACCCCTTATTTCTTTTAGTCCAGTCATGATAAATTCATGTTCAATGCTGATATAATTTCCTGCCTTTACTTCCCGGTTACCTCGTAGAATATTTCTTTGCAGCGATATGAGCGCGCCTATAGTAAACTCTGCAACTGTTGTGGCATTTTGTCCCGGTGTATTAGCTACGGGAAGGTTTTGTTCCCGGGCAGCATCAATGTCAATTTTATCAAAACCGGCACCAAATACCTGTAAAAAACGTATAGAATCAATATTATGTATAATATTTGCTGTAATGGGCGGGTTTGCTGCAGTGACGAGCAAATAGTCTGCCCCCCGGCAAGCTTCAATAATGTCGCTTTCCTCAGTTCGTTTTGCAAAATGAAAATTCCACCCTGGCGGAATTTCCCCCTTGCGTTTTTCAAATAACTTTT
>DUNV01000077.1 GCA_012839215.1 Bacillota bacterium | reverse complement strand
GTCACCAAGGAGGAATTTATAGAGCATCTCGAACAGTATATGAATTTCATGCCGCCATTTTGGGTTACCACAAAAGACGGCTACGTGCAAAGCATTACCGAGCAATATGTGCCATAAAACATCAGGCAGGCGTTTCATCCGACGATTGGCTGGCAACGGCCTCCCCGGTAAACTTAAACCATCTGCCTTCAGGATCATGTTCGATAGCCGCTGTGCCGCGGGCAATTGCTTTCCCCTCCTGATCCAGTGCCGTAACGGATATCAGGATTTTATCCATTTCGCCAGAATATACATATTCACCGCCTTCAACCGGCGCCCAGTATACTTTTTCAGCACTTGTCAGGTTATTGCCTTGATGGGTTACTTTACCGTCCTTATAGGTACAGAAGGCACCCCCGTCGCAAACATAGGTATAACTGGCTGGATCCCCGGGCGCGTTTAGCACTAATTCAAAGCCGAACATCGAGCTCATACACGGGCTGTAAAGATCGCGGGGCGTAGTAATCGCCAGCCCGGGAATATCCTGGGCCATTTCGTCTTCCTGGGCATTAACCATTAGATCCGGGGTGCTGCCAGGGATCGGCGCCGCACATGCAGAGAGCAGCAGGGCAAATAATAGTGCTGCCGCCAGAATACTTTTTTTCATAATCTATTTCCTCCCTTAATCACAATGGGCAAGCTGGCCATTGATTATTATTTTTTATTATTTTACTTGCCTTGTCTGCCTGCCTTTGACAATGTACCCGACTGCAAAACCAATGGCAAGAAAGGTAGCGGCCAGTACAATTGCAGGAACCATCAGGGCTTTTAATGGATTCCCCAAAATATGTATCGCTGTCGGGCCGTCGGCGCTGCCTATTACGCCTATAGATGAACCGCCTTGGGTTGAAACTCCATCATTAACACCAATTAAACTTTTCCTATTAGCGGTGCCGTTATGATAAAGGACGGCATTTTCCCCGCCGGCGGTTGTATTTGCTGTACCTGTCGGTATTTCGTACAGGTCTGCACTGTTAAAAAAAACATTGTATTCCTTTACATAGTCCTCAATTTCCCAGTGCCCATCGTTGATACCTACATTGCTGCCGCCAAGCAGGCCGGTTACTTCCTGGCCTTCGACAACAGCAATACAATTTAGATCAAAGGCTAAAAACGGATCGACGTTGTCCTCGCTGCGCAAAAAAAGAAGAAGTTTTGTGCCAATATCCGGAACACAGCGAATATGAACCCAGCCATAGATGTGGTTTTTCTTTTCGGTGAGCACTATCTCCTCTTTTTGATAGTTCCCTTTGAAAATACGATCTATCTTAACCGCAAACGTTCTTTCTTCTTCCGCTTCCATGTTTTCGGTTACTTTTCCGGTTAAAATAAGCGTGGAATTTGCAATAACAGTTTCCGGGCCGCCGGCCATGAGGCGCGCCTCGGCAAGGGGTGCGAAGAACGTTATCGTTAATAATACAACAATAACGGTTTTTAAGAATACGGATCTTAGCATTTAAATCACCTCACTAGAGAAGACGAAAGGAACCATATTATGGTTCCTTTCGTCCTTGGCACCAGAGCTTTTCCTGCCCAAAATAGCAATATAGCAGCATGGACCATGTGCCCCTCAAACCCCCACTGCCGTTAAATTCATCTATCAAACCCGGAAACGGTACCCTGCCCCCCAGACAGTTTCCACATATTGTGGGTTCCCGGGATCGGTTTCAATTTTATCCCTGATTCTATTGATATGCACAGTTACGGTGGCAGAATCCCCCAGGGCCTCCATGCCCCAGACTTTTTCAAATATTTCCTCCCGGCCGAAGACCCGGTTGGGGTTTTCAGCTAAAAACAAAAGAAGTTCAAATTCCCTATGGGCAAGATTAACTTCAGAACCGTTGATATAAACCCGGCGGGCCTCTTTTTCAATTTTTAACCCCCTGATGGAAATCGTCCCGTTATCGGTTTTTTTTATACCCCGCTCTAATACAGCCCGTTTCAATCGCTCGTAATTACCCAGGTGGGCCTTGACCCGGGCCACTAATTCACCCGGGCTGAAAGGTTTTGTAATATAGTCATCCGCCCCCAGGCTGAACCCCTTAATTTTATCTATTTCTTCCTTTTTTGCCGATACCAGAAGAACCGGAATATTTTTGACATCCCTGATCCGGCGAAGGATTTCCAGGCCATCCAGCCCGGGCAGCATAATATCGAGAATTAAAAGATCATAGTCATTTTCTTGGATAAGATCCAGCGCCGCAAGCCCATCCCCAGAAATACCCACCTTAAAACCGGCCAGCTCCAGATAATCCTTCTGCAATTCTGCAATACTGAGATCATCTTCCACAATTAGTATTTCTTTCACTTGTTCGGCCCCCACATAGTTTCCCGAAAGAGATCATGATGGCTGTGCCCCCTTCAGGCGGGCTGACAGCCCAAATGCGGCCATTATTTCCTTCCACTATTTGTTTGGAAATAGCCAGCCCCAGGCCGCTACCCTTAATGCCGGTCCGGGAGTGATCCCCACGGTAAAAGCGTTCAAAAACATGGGGCAAATCCTTTTCCTTAATTCCACAACCATTATCTCTAAACTCCATGATAACACTGGTTTTTGTTTCCCTCAGCAGAATATGGATCTCCCCTTGCCCCTGGGGCAGGTACTTGAGGGAGTTATCAATAATATTCATAATTACCCTGCTCATCTGTTCCCGATCAAGCAAAACAAAGCGGCCTTGCCTTAACTCATCGGTAAACCTGAATGTGACCTTATCCCTGTCAAACTCTGGCCGGTTTTCTGCCATACACCGGCGTAAATATTCTGCAATGTTGGTCCTTTCCATCCGAAAAGGTATTTGTTTCAAGTCTAATTTATAAAACAGCACAAGGTCGTCTATAAGCCCATCAATTTGTTCCGTTTTCAAGTATATCGTCTTTAAATACTTCGCTCTTTTCTCCGGGCTGTTGGCTACCCCATCGAGTATTCCTTCCACATAACCTTTGATGGAGGTAACGGGTGTTTTTAGATCATGAGAAATGCTTCCGATCAGCATTTTCCGGTTATCCTCTTCTTTCAACCGGGTATGAATCAACTCCACCAACTTAATGCGCATCACTTCCAAATCGCGGCAAAGCCCCTGAATTTCCAGGTCACCTTCCTCTACGATCTGGTGATGCAAATTTCCTTTGCTGATTTCACCGGCGGCCACCTGCAGATTGCTAATAGGCTCTAAAATTGCTTTTGATATCTGTCGGCTGGCAAAAAAATTGGTCACTAGGAAGGAAAGCATAAATGTTATTCCCATAAACCATAAAAACTTTTTTAGGTCGGCGCCGGAACCCTGCATTGGGGCCAGCAAAATAACCTCAACCAGGGAACCGTCCCGATATTGCAATGCTGACATCTGCATAAGGAAAGAAATATTATTGATTGCAATTTCTCCATTATCCCTCAAGTTATTTCCGTTTTGTAGAAATTTTGCTGAATCAACCGGGGAAAGTTCGCAGGAAGAAAACAGGAGTTCCCCATTTTTTAGTATTACTAATTCCCCATCAACTTTCTCCAACCTGGTCAAAATTTCCTCTTGCTTGCTCTCCTTTTCGATTGTTTCTGGCTGATCTTGCAGAAGGCAGGGCTGATTATAGAAAAATTCATGCTTTATGGCCGACAGCTGCCGGTAGCGATCAAAAGATAGATCGGCGGCAGCATACCTGCCGGTAAAAAGCAAGTATACTGCTGCGAACAAAATAGTTATGGCCAGCGGTATAGCCACGGTTGCAAAACTTGCCAGAAATAATCTTTTCTTTAAATTCATTTAGGTCCCCTAGAACTCCTTCCGTTCAAAAAGGTAAAAGCTTCCCACAAAAAATATTATCCCATACCCCAACATCACAAGCAGTTTTCTCAACACTGCCACCAGGGGAAAGGTGTTGGCAAGCCATAAATTGTACCAGCCAAGGTGGCTGGTAATGAACAGGCTGGCATATTGAGGAAGAAACAGGGCGAGCAGTTCAGAGGCCAAAAATAGTAAAACAGCGGCAAAGAAAACTGCGATGCCACTTTTCAAAAGATGAGCGAGAAAAATAACTCCCAGAACCAGCACCAAAAGCGGCAAAAGGCTGACCATGTATGCCAGGAAGGAATCTGCCAAGCCCCTTATAGTCAGGGAATGATAATTAAAAAGTAAACCAACGACCGTGGAAAAAAGAAAAATTGAGAGCAGATTTAACAAGATAAAAATAGCCGCGGCGACTACTTTTGAGGTAAAAATTTTAAACCTGCTTACCGGCCTAAGCAGAGTCACCCGGATAATGTTATGGGAAAATTCACCGGAAAAGCTGTCAATAGCCGCAAGGACAACGAATAGCGGCAACACTGTTTTTATCACAACCGCCAAAACGAGGATAGGAAACTCCCCGCCCCCCGCTCCGCGAATCCCAAAACTAGAACGGACACCCCAAATTGCTAATTGGCCCAGGATGATCACCGCCAGGGAAAAAATGACTGCTGCAAGGGCCTTCTTTTTTTTATATAATTTTTCCAACTCATTAATTAGCGCAATTTTAAACATGGCCATTTCTTTCCACCTCATTGACAAAGTAATTCTCCAGGCTGGCATAGTTCCGGAGAATATTTTCCGTGCTGTCAACGTTGAGAACCTTGCCATCGTAAATTACCCCAATCCTTGTGCAGGTCAGCTCCACGTCATGTATCAGATGGCTGGAAATAAAACAGGTTGTCCCTTCTTCTTCGGCCAGGCTTTTGATCAGATTGCGGATGTCAATCATCCCCTGGACATCCAAGCCGTTAAAGGGCTCGTCTAAAATTAATAACCTTGGCCTGGAGATAATCGCTGCCGCCAAACCCAGCCTTTGTTTCATCCCCAGGGAAAATTTTTTCGGCCTTTCATTTTTATACCGGGCAATGCCGGTAATTGCCAAAACCTCTTCGATTCTCTGTTCGTCCACCTGGGGGTAATATCTGGCAAACTGTTTCAGATTGTCATAAGCGCTGAGGTAATGATAGGACTCCGCTGTCTCAATTAAAGCTCCCACGCTAGCCATTGCTTCCTCATATTGATCGGTTATATCATAACCAAACAGTCTCACAGCACCTAGGTCAGGCTTGATCAGCCCGGTCATTATTTTCATGGCCGTGGTTTTCCCCGCCCCATTTGGTCCTAAAAACCCAAAGATCTCTCCCTGGCAGATCTCCAGGCTGACGTCTTCTATGCCCCGCCCGTTAGGGTATATTTTGGTAAGCCCCTTCATTTCAATGATCTTTCCCACTTGCTTACGCCTCCAGATCGTAGATTAGGAGCCCCAATACGGGCCTAGTAGTAAACACAGCCCGTATCAAGGCCATTTCTTCTTCCCAAGAGCCTGTTTTAGTCAAAATCCGGATAAAAATCGTTGTCATCAATCACGTTGCTGTTTTCCCGGTTTGGTCCATGATTTAAATAGATTCTGGCACTGCGACCATTGAAGTAAATATTTCCCTCAACCCCAACGCCCTCTTCTGTCGCCCCCTCCAGGACAGCGTTGTTATCATCCCCATCGCAGCTAAATTTGGCCTCAAAGGTATAGGAATGCAGCGGGCCGGCGTATTTTTCATATCCTGCCAGCAGTTCTTCATAGTAGCTGCCCTGAACGCCCGCATCATCCAGCCGGGTAATCTCCAGCCGCCTTTCGCCAATTTTGATAAACCTGCCGCCCTCTTCCATTAAGATATCATTTTTGAATTTACCGACAAATTTTTCTGCTGTAGGCTTATATGCTTTATCAAAATCCCTTTCTAACCGGGTGACAACCTCTTCACCGCGGAGATCCGGTTTTACTACCTTGGTAGTGTTAACTTCGCTTAGTTGGAAAAGTGCCTCTAAGACTATTTCGCTATCCAGGCCCTCTGTGTCCAAACCAGAAATGGTAGTAGTACCCATAATATTTTCCAGGCATCCATCTTCATTAACCTTTGCCGTCCCCCACACCTCCCCAATATAAATATCGCTGGCTAAATTAATGAGCCCATTTCTACCACTATTTAATTCTTGTTTTATGAGGAAGGAGGCAAGGGCATTAATTAAAGTAGGAATCTGGCCCTCGGACAGTTTGCCGGAGAGGGTCTTGCTGCCATCAGCATTTTCTATGACAACCACCTGTTCCTTTAAAGCGCCGACGAGGGCATCCAGGATCCGCTCCATATCCTGAACCCTTTCACTATTAAAAGGGTTATCTTCTTTAGTGATTAGGGGCGTATTTTTTTCATCCTCATAGTTAATAACAAAATAACTGTTCTCATGGCTCGATTTCGTAATGCGCTGGTTTTTATCCAGGTAATCGTAATAACTACGCCCCCCCCCATCGGGGGCCTTCGTTGTGCTTGTATCCTCTTTGGCGCCGTTGAGACGATCATATCTCATTAAATTATGCTCTGAATAAAGTTCCTGCCCATTATTCTTTAGCACCACGGAAATTTCGGCGGTAAAACTTTGGTAATTTTCTGTGCAATTTGTCGCCGCCAATTTTATGGCATCTTTTAATTGTTCATAGCCGCTTCTATCCCTAATATCCGCCAGGACACTGCCGGCGAGCAAAAAGATACCCAACGCAAAGGCAGCAAAGAGGGCCATTTGTTTCTTCCTTTTCATATCATGCGCCTCCTGTTTATTTTTTGCTTTTTTGAAAGCTGGAAGCTGCTTCCCAGGTTCTATTATAACTGCTAAGTGTTACTTTGAAGTAAACAAAACCTAAACAATGTATAAACTTAC
>DUNV01000076.1 GCA_012839215.1 Bacillota bacterium | reverse complement strand
CTGTTTTTTAGTGGGCATCCCATTGGGAAAATTGCCGGCCAGGGCGATACCCAGGGCACTGCCAATAGCCACCAACGATACCGCCTGCTCACTAGTTTTTAACACATCCAAACCATAGAAAAGTGCAAACGCCCCTACGAAAAGAAAACCAAATGCGGCAATTTTCCCAATGGGATGCCCACTAAAAAACAGGGGTGCTATCCCGTTACTTCCCCCAAAGGTTGATGTCAAAAGCGATACGCTGCCCAGTTCGGGATTAGATAAAATATGTATGGCCACGGCAAAAAGCCCACAAAGATACAAAATAAGCATGATGCGCCGCCACTTGCCAGAAAAAACAAAGAGCAAAGGAGAAACAATTATTGGTGCAAAAACCGGCAGAAGAGCCAAAGACAATATCCTCACTCCCTTTTGAATATTCACTATGTTTACATTATTATAACATATATTAGCAAAACAATGAGAAATATAATTCAACCGGAATAAAACCCCGGTTGAACTTGCGCGCTGGGCCAGCCGTTCCCCCACCCCGCGTAGGCCCGCCGCTATTTTAAATGCCTACAGTTTTTTTACTGCAGGCAGGGTTTTGGGCAGTTGACTTTGATTATACAATATTCTAGTAAAGCGTGGCAATAACCGAACGGACCATTTCCAGAGGCCAGTTGTGAATAAACAGTCCAAAGACAAGACACCCCACGGCCAAGGTTACGCTAGGCACCAGCATGGCAGCCCGTGGTTCCCGGAAATTCTTCACACTAAACTCCCGGGGCATCGTAGTACTTTCCTCCCGGCCTAAAAAGGCATGATAGGCAATGGGAAGATAATATGCCGCGTTAAGTAGGCTACTGATAAGAAGAACGATAATGAGGATCGGCTGGCCAATTTCCAGTGCCCCAAGGCTTAAATGCCATTTGACGATAAACAAATTCAGCGGTGGCACTCCCACGGCGGTCAAACCGGCAACGGCAAAAGCCAGCATGGTTACCGGTAGCTTGTAACCAATCCCTTTCATTTGTTTAATACTCCTAATTCCCGTTTGACTGATAATTGAACCCGCGCAAAGAAAGAGGCACCCCTTCATAAAGGCATGGGTCATAATATGAAACGTAGCGCCTATTAAAGCATCAGGGGTCAAGATGGCAATCCCTAAGATAATATATCCCAGCTGGGCAATTCCCGAGTAAGCCAGGCGGCGGATCAGATCATCCTGTGCAATGGCGATGGTGGAACCAAACAGGATGGTAAAGGCTGCCAGCACAATTATAACCGAATCCCAGCTGACCGTTCCCCAAAAATCCACCCCAAAAATATTATAAAAGACCCTCGCTAAGCCATAAACCCCTGTTTTTAACATCAGCGTGGAGGATAGTAGGGCAGCAGGTAAGGGTGCATAGGTATAGGCATCTGGTTGCCAAAAATGCAGTGGGAACATGGCAGCCTTGGTCCCAAAGGCAATCATAAAACCGATAAAGGCCAGGAGGCTCAAAAAGGAATAGCCTGTCACCAATCCAGCGGAACCAAAGGTTAAAGAGCCACATTCCATATAGATAATTGCAACTGCCATAAAAAGGGAAACGCCTGCTATTATAGTCATAAAGAGAAATTTCATCCCTGCAGCCACGGCTTCTGGAGTGGCATGGTGGGCTACCAGGATAAAAAACATGATAGACATAAATTCGAAAAAAAGGAAAAGACTGAAAAGATCCCCGGCCAGTACAACACCCATGCATCCGGCAAAGACAAACATAAGAAAGCCAAAAAACCGTCCGGGTAGGGGATCATCCCTCATATAATCGATGGAATAAACAGCGATAATTACACCCATAAAGCCAAATAACAGGCCCATAAAAATGGAGAGCATGTCGAGGCGGAAATTAAGCCCCAAGGGTGGGAAAACAGCCAAACTGCAAAGCACAATGCCGCCCCCCCGGACGAGGGGATATAGTTTTAAAATCAAAACCAGGGGTAAAATTGTGCCGCCCAACAGAAATAGATTGCGCAAAGGTACCACTGCCGGGAGAAGTCTTGCCGATTTTTGATTGTTTTCCGTCATGGCAGATTTACCGTATTGGGAAACTAACCCGTTTGAAATGGCCCCAATAAAAATTATTGCCAATCCGGCTATGATTGGAATGATTATTACCCAGAGCGGTATTAAAGTGTTAATGCTACTTTCTGACACTTATTCTTTCCCCCTTTAAAATATTGTCCTGACAACATTTTCAACCAATGGGATAGTAGTTATGTTGGCAAAAAATCCTAGCGATACCCCTGCTACTGCCAGCAGAATCAGGGGAACAAGCATCGTTAGCGGTGCCTCCGGCCCACTAGATCTGGTAAACTCTCCTTCCCTGAAAAAGGCATTAACCACGATAGGGAGGTAGTACATGGCATTTAGCAATGAACTGGCTAGCACGACAAAGATAAAAACGATCCTTCCGGAGGCAAGAGCCCCGCTTAGAAGATAGTATTTGCTTATATAACCGGCAATGGGAAGGATACCGATCAGGCCAAGGCCCCCAATAGCAAAGGCAACCATGGTAATGGGCATCCTTCGCCCAACACCCTTTAATTCATCAATATTTGTCTTTCCTGTGATCTTGATCAGGGCACCAGCGCAGAAAAAGAGCGTTATCTTCATGACAGCATGATTCATTATATGGATGATGCCCCCCGTTAGGCCAGCCGGGGTCAACATGATCCCTCCAAGCGTAATGTAGGCCAACTGGCTTACGGTGGAATAGGCCAACCTGAGCTTGAGAACATTTTGCCGGAGAGCCATAATTGAACCGGCAAGAATAGTAAAGCAAACTAGAACAGCCAAATAGTTCAGCACACCGAGTTTAACAAGCATAGCAGGCCCAAAAATATAATATAAAACCCTTATCATGCCAAATACGCCGCTTTTTACTACAGCAACCGCATGCAGCAACGCGCTAACAGGGGTTGGAGCTACCATGGCACTGGGAAGCCAGGAATGTAGCGGCATAAGCGCTCCCTTGGTTCCAAAACCCAAAATGGCCAGGAAAAAAATTATAAAGAGCAGGGTATGGGGTTCCCCCTGGGCAATGGCAGGAATACCACCCGGGACAAAATTGACGCTCTGTACCATGCCCTGCAGTATCAACAGGGAAAAGAGAATTAACCCCCCACCGCCGAAGCAGTAGACAATATACTTTATGCCAGATTTTGTCGCCTCTTCCGTCTGCGGGTGCACAACAAGAGGATATGTACAAAGGGTTAAATATTCAAAGAAGATATACATGGTAAACAAATTTGCAGAAAAGGCCACCCCCATCGTTGCGCTCATGGAGAGGACATAAAAGCAAAAATAACGGCGCTGCCCGGTTTCCCCCGACATGTAACCCATGGAATAAATAATAGACAATATCCAAAGTAAGGAAGAAGTAAAACCGAAAATTATACCCAGTTGATCAACTTTAAATGCCAGTTCCAAACCGGCAACCAGACGAACAAGGGAATATTCAAAGACAAAACCCTTTAAAACTGAGGGCAGCATCCAGGCAATGGTCAGAAATGATACCATCACCGTAATCAAGGCAAGAAGGTTTCGTGTTTTTGAGCGCTGCTCGGAAATCCCGTTAATGATAATTGCACCAATTATGGGAATGACAACAGATAACAGGGGCAAAGATGAGTTAACGACGTCCATTTATATATTTTCCCCTCCCCCAACCTAGAACAGAAAAATACTAAATCCCAGCAAAATAAAAAGAGTAACCATAAAAAGTAAAAAATCAAAATCAAAATTCTTGACGTTAAAAAGTTGAAAAATCTTTTCCCCCTTGGGGTCATAATCCATTTTAACCATTACATAAAACAACCTCCGCAAAACATAGCGGCCCCGTTTTAATAGCGAAGTCATGCCCCCCAGCCAGGTACCATAGATTCCCTCCCCAACCTTTGTCGAGGATCCGGCCACCTCACCAGCTACCAAATTGATCGTTCTCTCATCAAAGGAGGCAACACCCTGGGAAATTGAAGATAAGGTAGGAATTGTCCTTACAAATGTATTGTCGACCACCATTTCCAGGATTCCCCCCAAACGTGTATAAACAGTGCTAAGCATTCTTAGAAGAGGTTGATAGAAAAGATAATCTATGCTCAACCAATCAGGCACTTTTATGCGCCGGGCAAGCATCCCGCTTGTCAGGGCAAATACCAGCACCCCTGCCAGGACAATTTGTAACGATGCCCATACCCCCTCCAGGGAGTAGATGGATAGCCGGGAACCATGTGGAAGCAACCGGGCCAGCAGTTCAGGCCAAAGACCCAGTAATAGACAGCACGCCGATACCGCCAAAATTGACAGTTTCATGGTGGCGGGAATATCCCTTAGGGCCTTTGAACGGCCATGAATAAAACCAAAATAAATCAATTTGCAAAAGGCAACAGTAATAATAACTCCCGCCAGCCAGATCATCCATTCGCTGGGAGATACCCCATGTAGGGCCTCTTTCATCAGATATTTTCCGGCATAACCGTTAAACAGCGGCACCCCTGCCCCAGAAAAACCGCCGATGAAAACCCCAATAACCGCCACAGGTACCGTCAGCCACACCGGAGGCAGATTTTTCCTGCCCCCCCCCTTGCGGGGATAAAGATCATGCAGGTCCTCCTTACCCGTGGCATAGATTACTGCCCCGGCACTCATAAAGAGCAGTGCCTTGTAAAGCATATGGTTAACCATATAGAGCAGCCCACCATCAATGGAAACATGTTTTCCCAGAGCCACACCAGCTACCATCAGCCCGACCATGCTGATCAGGGAATAGGAAAGAAGGCGCCTAAAGTCGCTTTGCAAAAGGGCGCAGATGGCCCCGAAAAGAGCCATAAAAGCACCCATCAGGACGATGCTGCCGTGGGAAGGAAGTATGCGGGCCACAGCAAAAACTCCAACCTTTGTCGTCAGGCCGGCCAAAACGACAGTAGAAACAAAAGAAGAACTGGGATAACCCCATAGCAGCCAGACATGCAAGGGTAGAAAAGCAGCCTTTACACCAATCCCCAGCAGGAAAAAAATCAGCCCCGCCTGCGGAATTCTAATTAAAAAAGAACCTGTGGCTGCATAATTTTGCATGATACCCAGAAAAAGCAGAAGACCACCCGCAAGCTGGAAAAGAATAAAGTAATAGCCTTTGCGCACCGCCTCAGGTGTTTTTTTTAGCAGCACCAGCCCTCCCGTGGAAATAGTTACAAATTCCCAAAAGATAAAAAGGGTCAGAAAGTTACCGGCCAAGGCAACCCCCACTGCACTGCCAATAGCTACCAATGAAACTGCCTGCTCGCTGGCCTTGCCCACATCCAATCCATAAAGAAGGGCGAAAGCCCCCACAAAAAGGAAACCGAATGCAGCAATTTTCCCATAGGCATGCCCAAGAAAATATAACGGCGCCATCCCGCTGCCCTCGGCGAAAGTTGAGGTGAAAAGTGATGCACTGCCAAGTTCTGCCCCCGTAAGAATATAAAAGGATACCGCCAACATCCCGCAGATGTACAATATCAGCATGGCGCGCCGCCGCCTGCCGGAAAGAAAAAATAATGCGGGAGAAACAATTATCGGGGCAAAAACCGGCAAAAGTGCCAGGCCCATTCAATCACTTCCCTCCAGGTTTTTACAATGAAATCAAAACTGAATAAATAGCTGCCTCACTGCTGCCTTGGCCAGTTCCAACGGCCAATTCTGGGGCAAAAGGACAAAGGCCAGGCAGCCAATAGCCAGGATTCCAATAGGTACAAGCATATTTAGGGAAACCTCGCTTTTCCCTAGCCCAATTTCCCTATCTATCGGCACGGCCAAATTGTTTCCCTCCTGTGTATCCACAGCGGCAATAGCCACAGTCGCGGCCATTTCCCCCAACCCGCCTTTTCCTTTGGGTATGCCAAAGAAGGCAGTAGTAATAATGGGAAAATAATAGGCAGCATTAATTATACTGCTGAGTATGAGCAACACTACGATCAGAGGCTGCCCTGTATCCAGGCTGCCAAGGGCCAGTTGCCACTTGCTGATAAATCCATTAAAGGGCGGAATCCCTACCATAGATAGGGAGCAAAGGGTAAAAGCGATCATCGTCACGGGCATTTTTAAACCAATCCCCCCCATACGGCTGATCCTTCGCTCTCCGGTGCGCACAATAATTGCCCCGGCAATAAGAAACAGGCAGCCCTTCATGAAGGCATGAGTAAAAATATGATAGACTGCCCCGATGAAAGCGCGCTCACTTAACAAGGATATTCCCAAAACGATGTAGCCAATCTGTGCTATGCTTGAATAGGCCAGCCGTCTTTTGAGATCATCCTGCAAAAGGGCCAGGGCCGATCCCAGCAATATGGTAATAACGGCCAAAACGAGGGGGATCCTATCCCACCCGGTCTCCCGTAAAAAGGCAAAACCATAGACCTGATAAAAAACCCGGATCATACCGTAGGCCCCTACTTTGATCATGACACCGGAGAGAAGGGCACTGACCGGTGACGGGGCTGCCGGGTGGGCATCCGGAAGCCAGACGTGCAAAGGGAAAACCCCCGCCTTAATGCCCATGCCGATAAGAAAGGCCAAAAAGCCCAGAAAGGAAAGCATGGAATTTTCCTTGATAAGTCCAAAACCATCAAATGTTAGCATCCCTCCGCTGAGATGATAAGTAACTATGATACCAAAAAATATGGCCAGGCCGGCACCGATACACATGAATAAATATTTGGTTCCGGCAAACATGGCATAGGGATGTTCCTCGTGGGAAATAAGAACAAAGGAGGAAAGGGCCATGATTTCGAAAAAAAGAAAGAATCCCACCAGCTCACCGGCAAATACTGTTCCCAGGCATCCCCCTAATGAAAGAAGCAGAAAACTGTAATAACGATCATGGGCATGTTCCCTTTCCATATAACCTATGGAATGTATGGTCGCCAGCAACCACAGGAAGGAAATCAAAAGCCCCATAAAAAACCCCAGAGCATCAACCCTGAAATAGATGGAATAAGGGATGGAGAGAAAAAGGTACTTGCCATACATTACGCCCCCGCTTGCAATGGTGGGGTACATGGAAAAAATTGCAGCAAATGCAGCCACTATAACCAAAACGGTAAATATTTCACCCATTCTCCTTTGATAATGAGTCAAAATGAAAGCGGGCACTGCCGCCAGAAATGGGAAAAACATCACAATTGCAGGCAGGGAGCTGGCTATTTTCGTCCCCAAAAATTCTTCCATCCACCCTTCACCCCTCTCAACGGTAAAAGTCCATATTTCGTGCCAACATTTTTACTTTAACTTATTTTCCAACCGTTAGAATTAATAGCAGCATTGTCATTATATTTTCGATAAAGAGTTTAAAATACCTTCTGAACCCTGACGACATAAAATTATTTTATTTGCCGCGAATACCTTCCGCCGCGAATACCTTCTTTATCCCCTATTAAAAAGAAACCCCTGATTTTATAAAGTGATTGCGGATCTCGCTGATAAGATACAATGAGCCGGCAGCTAGGACAAGGTCTTGCGATGAGGCTAGAAAAAAAGCGCGTTTAATGGCAGCGGGAATTTCCTCCTCCACAAAGATTTGCCCATTAGTCAATTTGGCAGCTATCTTTTTTACATGCAGAGGATCGGCGGCCCGCGGGCTGTCAGGCCTGGTAATAATCAATTTATCGGCTAGCGGAATGATCTCCTTAAGAATTTCTTCCACTGCCTTATCCTTGAGAATGCCTAGGATGAGGATCATCTTTTTGTAAGAGAAAGTTTTCGGTAGTGCCTGCCTGAGGCCCTGAAAAGCCTCTAAATTGTGTGCACCATCAATTACTACCAAAGGTTCTCTTCTAAGGATTTCTAGCCGCCCGGGCCAGCGGGTCCGGGACAGGCCAAAACGAAAGGCATTTTCAGTTAGCATAAAGCCCTTCCGGCCCAGAAGTTCCAATGCCGACAGTGCCACAGAGGCATTGTCGATCTGGTAGTGGCCCAACAGAGGGATCCCCAACCCGATAAAATTCCTGCTCAATCCCAGGTAATTAAAAGTTTGCCCCTCTAAGTCGCCCCCAACATATTCTGCCGAAAAATCCTTTCCCAACTGATAAAGCGGGGCATTTTTTTGCCGGCAGACCTCCTCAATGACTGCAAAAGCATTCCCCTTTGCCTGTGTAACCACACTGGTACCCTCCTTGATAACGCCGGCTTTTTCCCCGGCGATGGCCTCAACAGTCTTTCCCAAAACCCCGGTATGTTCCAGACTAATGGTGGTAATAACTGTAACCAGCGGGTTGACCACATTGGTGGCATCCAGTCTTCCCCCAAGGCCCACCTCCAGCACAACAATATCAGGCCTGGCCGCGGCAAAATAAGCAAAGGCAATCGCTGTTACTATCTCAAACTGGGTTGGCTGCCCCAGTAATGGATCTTTGGCCACCCTTCCTGCCAGGGGTCTGACGATTGAAACCAGCTCCGCCAGTTTGTCTTCGGGGATTTCTTCACCATCAATAGACATACGGTCGGTAAACTGATTGAGGTAGGGGGAAGTATAGAGCCCGGTCCTGTAACCGGCTGCCTGCAGAACTGAGGCCGCCAGGGCAGCGGTAGAACCCTTTCCATTGGTACCGCCGATATGCAAATATCTTAATTTTTTGTGGGGATTGCCCAGATACCCTAGTAGAGCCTCGATCCTTTCCAGGCCCTGGTTCATCCCAAATCTTTCAATGCTGTGAATCCATGCCAGAGCTTCCTGGTACGGCAAAAATGGCACCCCTTTTTACAGGCTTTTTAGTTCACCCAACCTAAACCCTAGTTTGGACCGCCTTAGATCATATTCCTCTTTTTTAGCCTTTTCCTTCTGGACAATCTCGGCAGGAGCACGCTGTAAAAACTTTTCGTTACCAAGTTTTGCTTCCACCTTCTGCATTTCCTTTTCTACATCCTTGAGCTCTTTTTCCAAACGATTAATTTCCTGCGCCAGATCGATAACCCCCTCCAGGGGCAGGTAGATCTCCACCTCATCGACAAGAGCTGTCAAAGAGCTGGACGGCTTCTCCTCCGTATTTTCAATGATGGAAACCGGCCCAGACCAGGATAGCCTTTCCATGTAGGATTTTTCATCGGCAAAAAGAGCGAGGTGCTTTTCCGGTACGCGGATAACAATTGGCGATTTTTTCCCGGGTGGCAGCCCGATCTCGCTCCGCAAATTGCGGATAGATCTAATCGTTCCCATCACCAATTCCATTTCACATCTGGCCCTTTCATCGATAAGCTTTTCGTCGGGCAGGGGCCATGCGGCCCTGATAAGAGCCTGGCCTTTTTCCACCCTGACCAACTGTTGCCATATTTCCTCGGAAATAAAAGGCATGAAGGGATGCAAAAGGCGCAAAGTTCCTTCTAACACATAGTAGAGAACCTTTTGGGTACCTTGTTTTTCTATTATATTATCGCTGTAAAGGGGAAGTTTGCTGAGCTCGATATACCAATCACAAAAATCGCCCCAGAGAAAATCGTAGACGACATGGGCAGCCTCCCCCAGTTCGTACTTTTCCAGCAAGGCTGTCGTTTTTTCTACTGAGGCGTTAAAGCTATCCAAAATCCAGCGATCGTGCCGATTTAACCCCTCCGGCAGACCAAGGTCCTTTTCCTCCCCTAGGTTCATCAGCAGGAAACGGGAAGCGTTCCAGATCTTGTTGGCAAAATTTCTGCTGGCCTCAACGCTATCACTCCTAAACCTCTGATCATTACCCGGAGCCTGTCCTGTAATGAGAGTAAAGCGTAGGGTGTCGGCTCCGAATTCGCCAATAACCTCGAGGGGATCAACCCCATTTCCCAATGATTTGCTCATTTTTCTTCCTTGGGCATCCCTGACCAGTCCGTGGACACAGACATCACTGAAAGGGATATCCTGCATAAAATCAAGGGACATAAAGATCATGCGGGCCACCCAAAAAGTAAGAATATCATAGGCGGTAACCAAAACACTGGTAGGGAAATAGTGCTCAAGATCGGGGGTTTTTTCCGGCCATCCCATGGTGGAAAAGGGCCAAAGAGCGGAACTAAACCAGGTATCAAGCACATCCAAGTCCTGTGTTAACGTATTTCCGCCACAAGCCGGGCATTTATCTGGCGTTTCCCGGGAAACGATCATTTCCCCGCAGCTACAGTACCAGGCAGGAATACGATGCCCCCACCAGATCTGCCGGGAAATACACCAATCGCGGATGTTTTCCATCCAATTAAGATAAACTTTGGTGAAACGCTCCGGCACAAAGGAAATATCTCCCTCCTTGACCTTTTCAATTGCTTCCCTAGCCAAGGGTTTCATTTTTACAAACCACTGCAGTGAAACGAGGGGCTCGATCTCGGTACCGCAACGCTGGCAGTGGCCAACGGCATGTTCATAATCCTCAATTTTTTCCACCAGGGAAAGTTCCTGCAGATCTTTTAGAACCTGCTGCCGGGCCTCGTAGCGATCCATGCCGGCATATTTACCAGTTTCAGGGGTCATTTTTCCATCACCGCCAATGACACTGATAACCTCTAGACCATGTCTTTGCCCAATTTCAAAGTCGTTGGGGTCATGGGCCGGGGTAATTTTCACTGCCCCGGATCCAAAAGCCGGGTCCACATATTCATCGGCAATAATCGGTATCTTTTTATTGACTAGGGGCAGCAGCACTTCCTTGCCGACAAGATCCCGATATCGTTTATCCTCCGGGTGAACAGCCACTGCCGTATCGCCAAGCATTGTCTCCACCCGGGTCGTAGCAACGGAAATAGAGCCTTCCCAGCCAGCGCCTGGATAACGAATATGGGTGATCGTCGATGGTTTATCCTCATGCTCAACTTCAATGTCGGAAATGGCCGTATGGCACCGGGGGCACCAGTTGACCATATAATCCCCCCGGTAGATCAGGCCCCGCTCATAGAGGGAGACAAAAACCTCGCGGACGGCACGGGAACAACCCTCATCAAGAGTAAAGCGTTCCCTGGACCAGTCGCAAGAAACACCCAGTTTATACAGTTGCTCCAGGATGCGGGCGTGGTAATCCTCTTTCCATTGCCAGGCTTTTTCCAGGAACTTTTCCCGCCCGATATCGTAACGGGATAAACCCTCATGAGCCAAATGTTCCTCCACCTTATTTTGTGTGGCAATCCCAGCATGATCCGTACCAGGAAGCCAGAGAGTATCGAATCCCTGCATGCGCCTCCACCTCACCAGAACATCCTGAATAGTACTGTTGAGGGCATGGCCCATATGCAGCTTGCCTGTTACATTGGGCGGGGGAATGACCATAGAAAAAACGTTGGCGCCTTTTTCCAGTGGTGCCCTGAAAAATCCTCCATCCAGCCAAAAACGATAAATTTTTTTCTCCACTTCAGCAGGCTTATAAACAGATGGGAGGTTTATGCTCATTTTTTTGTCCCCTTCTTCAAGAATTTGCGAATTTTTTCATCGTTCGTCGTTCCTTCTATATTACATTTTTCATTGGCCCAAGTCAACTTTGCAAGCTGTCAATAGCATGTAAACGGCGGCAAAAACACGGTTATCCACCCCCGACAATTCTTAATGTTAACCTACTAATGTTAACCGACTTAAATAGTATGGTTGACATTTCTGATCCTTTTTATTATACTAATCTCAATTTACAGCGCATGGAGGTCGATGATCGAAAAAATGAAAGAAGTTATTCTTGAAATGCTGAAAGAGGCTGTCCCGGGCTACCTTTCCGGTGAAGGCATTGCCGGAAAGCTAGGGATCAGCAGAACAGCTGTCTGGAAAAACATCAAAAACCTGCAAAAGGCAGGGTACGTTATTGAAGGTAGCCCCCGACTGGGTTACCGCCTACTGTCAGTGCCGGATCTTCTTTACCCTGCCGAAATCTGCGAAGGGTTGGAAACAGAAATTATCGCCCGGGATCCTTCCCTTGTTTACCATTTTGCACAGCTGGCCACCACCAATGATTGCCTAAAAGAGTTGGCTGAAAAAGGGGCTCCCGAGGGAACCGTCATCTTCGCAGAGGAACAAATCGCAGGAAAAGGCCGATTGGGACGCACCTGGTCATCACCCCGCAACAAAGGAATTTGGCTCTCGGTTTTGCTTAGGCCAAATAAACCACTAGAGGAAATTTCCGTTTTTACACTCTTAACAGCAGTTGCCGTGGCTCGCAGCATCAACAAAAAATGCCCTGATATTACCGCGGGGATCAAATGGCCCAATGATATCCTGATCAAGGGACGCAAAGTTTGCGGTATCCTTACTGAATTAAAAGCGGAAGCAGACAGGCTCCACTACCTGATTACCGGGATAGGGTTGAACTACGGTGCTGCCAGTAACGATTTTCCCCCGGAGCTCAAAGAAATTGCCACCTCCATACTGCTGGAAAGCAAGGGGCCGCCTCCTGCCCGCATGGTAATGGCCAGGGAAATCCTTCGCCAGTTGGATAGTATCTACCATGATTATTTAAACCTTGGAACCGAAGAAATCCTAAAACAATGGAGGGAATTTAACATCACGCTGGGCAAAAAGGTGACAATTAAGAGTCTGCGGGAAACCTTCAGCGGGGTAGCCCTGGGCATTGATCAAATGGGAGCTTTGATCGTGGCAGGCAGCGGAGGAGGGCAAAAACGTTTTATCACAGGGGAAATAATTAATTGAATCATCCGTTGAAACATATTAAAAAAACAAAACCAGGGAGGGATTACCGCAATGTTACCCATAAAAAAACTTGTTCTGAGCAGCCTTTTCGCCGCCCTAATTGCTTTACTTGCCCAGATATCTATCCCCCTGCCCTTTAGTCCCGTTCCCATTACCGGCCAGGCCTTCGGCATTTTCCTGGTGGGATCGCTTCTCGAAGGCAAGTGGAGCGCTATATCCGTGTTGATCTATATTCTTCTTGGGGCCACAGGCCTGCCCGTCTTTCACCAATTCCAGGGTGGCCTACACATACTCGTCGGGCCAACCGGAGGCTTTCTTTGGGGATTTGTCCTCGGTTGTTACCTACAGGGGAAAATTATGGAAAAGGGCAATTCCTTCGGGATAACGATCCTGGGAATGTTCACCTGCATGGGTGCCTATTTTGCCCTGGGGGCACCCTATATGGCCTTTGTTTCCGGTTTGAATTTTTATCAGGCCATTCTCCTGGGAGTAGTGCCCTTCATTCCTTTGGATATAGTTAAACTTATCGCTGCGGCAACCCTAAGCCAAGCAGTCCGCAAACGGCTGGCGAAGGCAGGACTATGAAGTGGACCCAATCACGTTTAAAAACTTTGTTCCATTAACATATCATTGATTTATGTGTAAATGTGGGCTACATAAGAAAGCTTTTTGTGGCATGAAGGCGGCCCTGACAGTTTAGTTTAGATTTTAATCGGCTTTTCCAACAGAAGAGCCTCCAGTATTTCCCGGGCAAAAAGATAGACTAGGCCATCTTGTGCACCTTCCACATCCAGGGTTTGTTCAAAAAACCCCAGAGCCTTCTTGTTATTACCAAAACGCAGATGAATCAACCCCTGGAAGTAGAAACTTCCCTGCAGAAGGTCCGGCTTTAACTGGCTTTCTTTTGTGTTGATTTCCTCAAGGTAAACAAGAGCCTTTTTTAATGTTTCCCGTTCCTCATCTAATTTTTGGATGTCTCCATATAGCCAGGAAAGCTCCAGGGCTGTCTGGGCCAGTATTTCCAGGTTCTCATCCTTTTCCTCGATGGATAAAAGGGCTAGACGGTAAAGGGCTAACACATATTCATAACCATATTCTTTCATTGTAGACAGATCAACAAAACCCTTGCGCATGGCCTCGCCTGCCTTCAGGTACTGCCTGCCAAGCTGCCCTATCTCTATAAACCTGTCAAACGGCGCGGCAAAAGAGCATTGGGGGCACCCGATCTGCTTAAACCAAAGCGGTTCCAACCCATCATAAAATTCCCTCAACCAATAATTCCTATACTTTAGGCGCCTATCCACTTGCAACAAACGTGCAGAGAATGCACTAAAACAAACCGGGCAGGAAACATTTTCGATGGTGGACTTCATTAAGTTTTCCTGAAATTGTTGTACGTTCCCTATCGGAACAGTCCGGTCTTTTTTATCTCCATTAGAATAAATATTTTTGGTCGTTAAATGATGGACCTTTTTCTCGAGTAGGGATATTTGCTCATTTCCAGCTCTAAGTCTTCCACTTAGTCCCTTCATTAACTTGATGGCCAGCGATGGGTTTTGGCAAATGAAGTCCTGAAAGTTCCCACCATTGACTACCAAAAGCTTGGTCGGTTCCAAGGCAATGACGCAGGCACTGCGAGGTTCCTGTTCCAGCAGGGACATTTCCCCGAAAAAACGCCCGGCCTTCATATTGGCCAGGATAATCTGGAGCCCATCCCGCAAAAGGAACACTTGTACAGCCCCGCTGAGAATAATATACATCTCTTTACCTTCATCGCCCTCCACAAAAAGGGTTTGGCCCTTTTCCAATTCTAAAAAAATGTTTTTACCATCAGACACTTCCATCCCCACCCCCAAAGGATAGTACAATTTTAGGCTTGTACAGAAAAACCCGCCTCTTTTAAACTACGGAAGATAACCTGCAAGGTCTCTTCTTTGCCCTCTTTCGTTTCGGCGGAAAAAATGATTAACTCATCTGGGGATAGATCCAAAGCTGCGGCAATGATTCTTCTTTGTTTTTCCCTTTTCCCCCTGGGCACTTTGTCCGCTTTCGTTGCCACAGTAATAAATGGCAATGCAAAATGACGTATCCAAACTGCCATTTGTTGATCTTCTCTCGATGGCTCATGGCGCAAATCCACTATTTGAATAACCATGAACAATGTTTTTCGTTCCGTAAAATAATGCTCCAATAGATTTGCCCATTTTTCTTTCATTTTTTTAGAAACCCGGGCATATCCGTAACCGGGCAGATCAACAAAACAGAAAGATTCATTGATCAGATAGAAATGCACAGCACGTGTTTTGCCCGGGGTGCCACTAATGCGTGCCAATCTTTTTTGCCCCGTTAAAGCATTGATAAATGATGACTTCCCCACATTGGAACGCCCGGCCAGAACGATCTCCGGGTAAAATTCGGAAGGAAAATCAGCACATGAATCAGCAAACCTGAAGAACTCCGCCTTTTTTATCCTCATCCTTTAGATCCTCTTTATTTTTTTCATTTACCAATGCCTTTTCTAAAATTTGGTCTAGATGATCGACCAGAACAAACTCCATACGGCGCCGCACATTCCCCGGTATCTCAGCAAGATCCTTTTTATTATTTGCTGGGAGAAGCATCGTCTTAATACCGGCCCTGTGTGCAGCAAGAACCTTTTCCTTAACACCACCGACGGGGAGGACCCTTCCCCGCAGGGTAATCTCGCCGGTCATAGCCACATGACGGAGAATCGGTATTTGTGTCAGCGCAGAAACTAGTGCCGTGGCTATTGTTACCCCGGCTGAAGGCCCATCCTTTGGTATGGCGCCCTCTGGAACATGGATATGAACATCCTGCTCCTCATAAAAGTTTTCATTGATAGCCAAGGAAACTGCACGAGAGCGAATATAGCTGAGAGCAGCCTGGGCCGACTCCTGCATCACATCCCCAAGTTTTCCGGTAAGCGTAAGTTTGCCCTTCCCCTTCATTAAGGTTACTTCGATTGCCAGTAGATCGCCCCCGGTTTCTGTCCAGGCAACCCCGGTAGCCACACCGATCTCGTTTTCTTTTTCCGCAAGCCCGAAACGATAACGTGGCGGCCCTAAAAATTTGTGTAGGTTGCTACGGGTAACCGTCACCCGTAAGGTCTTCTTTTTAACCACATCCCTGGCAGTTTTGCGGTAGATGTTGGCTATCTCCCTTTCAAGGTTTCGCACACCGGCCTCCCGGGTATATTCACGCACGATATGCCGCAGAGTTCCTTCAGAAATACGGATAAATTCCGCTGACAGCCCGTTTTCCTCCAGTTGCTTAGGGATGAGATGCCTCTGGGCTATTCTAACTTTTTCCTCCTCGGTATATCCCGGTATGTTGATTGCCTCCATGCGATCCAGCAATGGCTGTGGTATGGAAAAACGGTTATTGGCCGTGGTGATAAACATTACCTGGGAAAGATCGAAAGGTATTTCCAGGTAGTGATCACTAAAAGTATTGTTTTGCTCAGGATCAAGAACTTCAAGCAAAGCAGCGGAAGGATCGCCGCGAAAATCCGTGGACATCTTATCCACTTCATCTAACAGGAAAACCGGATTGCGGGATTTTGCCTGTCGCATGCCCTGTAGGATCCTGCCGGGGAGTGCACCCACATATGTCCGTCGGTGCCCTCTGATTTCTGCCTCATCCCGCACCCCACCCAATGAAATGCGTACAAATTTACGCTGCAGAGCCCTGGCAATGGAACGGGCCAGGGATGTTTTCCCCACACCCGGAGGGCCAATCAAACATAAAATGGGGCCCTTTATTTTCCGCGTCAGGCGCTGGACAGCCAAATATTCAATAATCCGTTCCTTTACCTTTTCCAGGCCAAAATGGTCCGCATCAAGGATCTCCTCGACCAGATCCAGCTCCAACTGAT
Organism: Bacillota bacterium; assembly: GCA_012839215.1. Lineage (GTDB taxonomy): Bacteria > Bacillota > Dethiobacteria > DTU022 > UBA8154 > DUNV01. The sequence continues at coordinate 1,204 of DUNV01000076.1, read as the reverse complement.
CCTCGGTGATAACCGACCAGGGCAGTTCCAAAATCCAATCCAAATAAGTACGAATGACAACTGCTTCTGCCGCGGCCGGCGGCATTTTTTCTAGCCGTTCGAGCTCCTTGAGGGCTTTTTTTTCTACCTCTTCCGGTAACTTTGCTTTCATAAGTTTATCCCTATATTCCTCCACCTCAGCAAGGCGATCATCCCCATCACCCAGCTCTTTTTGGATAGCCCTTACCTGCTCACGCAGGTAATATTCTTTTTGCGTCTTTTCCATCTGTTTACGCACACGCAAGCTGATCTTTTTCTCTAGCTCCAAAACTTCCATTTCATAATTAAGGATTCTGGCCAGTTTATCTAATCTTTCAACCGCGCCCAATGCCTCCAAAATTTCCTGCTTTTGTTCAAGCCTTAGGGGCAGGTGAGAAGCAATAATATCGGCAAACATCCCTGGCTCCTCAATGGAGGTAATGCTGTCCATGGCCTCGGGTGGAATTTTTTTTGTCTGGCGGGCATATTCTTCAAACTGTGTTAGAACAGCACGCATAAATGCCTCAGTTTCTATGGTTTTTAGTTCATCATCGAGCAACCTTTCCACTTCAGCAGAAAAAAAGGGTTTCGAAACAACTATTCGATTGATACGGACACGGCCAGTCCCCTCCACCAAAATGCGGTTGCTGCCTCCCGGCAGTTTAAGAACCTGTTTGATGGTGGCAATAGTTCCTACAGAGTTAAGATCCCCTTCTCCCGGATCCTCTATCTTTGCCTCTTTCTGGGCGACAAGAACAATTAGGCTATCTCCCAGCATGGCCTCGTTGAGGGCATTTAGTGAAGATTCACGACCAACATCAAGATGAATAACAACACGGGGGAAAACAACAACGCCCCGCAGGGGCAGCATTGGCAATTCCATTTTTTCATTCATAAATCTATCCCCTCCCTCTTCCCCGTAGGTATACCCGTGCACCTACGAGCCTTTTAACTATACACTACTAGAATATTTAAGGAAGATGGACCTGTGCAGCAAGCAAATCCTTTTCCTGTTGCCCAATATTGTAACTTCTTGTAAGGGGAAAAAGATCACTAATGATTTCTTCCAATGAAGAAACAGGGATAATTTCCATCTTCTCTATTTTTTCATAGCTGTACTGCCAGTTCTTTTGGGGTATAAAAACCTTTTTCACGCCTGCCTCCCGGGCAACATTAATTTTTGTTG
>DUNV01000075.1 GCA_012839215.1 Bacillota bacterium | reverse complement strand
GAAATTAGTAATTCTTGGGTGCGTCCTGCCGCAGGCACATTTGTCAAAGCTGACGATGACCCGATCACCCGTCCTATAACGTAGTATTGGCATGGCCTCAAAACTGAGATTAGTGATAACCAGCTCCCCCGGCTTGCCCGGTTCTACTTCTACCAAAGTTTCCGGATCGAGCACTTCCACAAGGTAATGATCATTCCAAAGGTGGATGCCGGCAATTTCCTCACAATCCATGCCAATCGGGCCGCCCATTTCCGTGAGGCCGTAACAAGTCCTCATGCCCCCACCATGAGCCTTGTAGCCAATTCTATCATCGATCCTTTTTCTTAGTTCATCGGAAACCGGTTCCCCGCCATGGAATCCCAGCCTTAGCTTTAAATCTTTAACGGGATCGATCCCTTTTTCCCTGGCGACCTCAGCAATATACGCCGCATACGAGGGGGTGCCTGTAAAAACTGTTGTGCCCCACTCCTGCATCAACCTTAGCTGGCGATCGGTACCCCCGGAGCTAGTAGGGATAACCTTTGCACCAGCACGTTCAAGGCCATAATGAAAGCCCATGCCGCCTGTAAAAAGCCCCAGCCCGTGTGCTTGCTGAACAATATCGGTTTTTTTCAGGCCCCCGGCAACAAAATTCCTGGCCATGCACTCAGCCCAGACATCAATATCATTTTGTGTATAGACCATAGGAGTCGGTGTTCCTGTTGTCCCGGAGGTCATCTGTATGCGGACGACCTCCTCCCAATCCCCTGACAGCATGCCTAAGGGATAATTTTCCCGCAAATCATCCTTAAAAGTGTAGGGAGCCTTTTTAACATCATCCAAATTTTTAAAATCGTCCGGCGCTACTCCGCTTTCATCAAAACGCTTCTTGTAAAAGGGGTTTTCATACATCCTTTTTACCTGTTTTTTGAACTTTTCCAACTGCACCTCTTTCAACTGATCCTGGTCCATCGTCTCCCATTTTTCGTTAAAAAATGCCATTTAAAAATACCCTCCCTAGGATTTATATTATTTTTACTAATTCCCCCAATTTATGCCACCCTCCCTAGACTGGAAAGCCCTAGATGACTAATTGGCACGTCTAGCAACTTCGCGCTTGTCGAGATCAACTTTACCCTTGGCAAATGTAAAGCATTTGCTAACGTGTTGCTCATCAATTGTGTTTTGGGTCATATAGCTCACCACGATTGCCGCTAAGAAACAAATGGGGAAAGTATAGACCAGCGGATCAATATAATTCCAAGGTTCACCGGCAAGGCAGGTTTGCCCAAAGAAAACCTGGCAAATCTTAAAGGTGTCCGCCATTCTGGCATTGATAAAAAACATGATAAAAACATAGACGGCCGTTCCGGAAACCAAGCCGGCGATAGCTCCACTTGTCGTTATCCTTTTCCAGAATATCCCGAAGAGGTAAACAGGAAAAAATCCCGCTGCACATAATCCAAAGAAGATTGCTGTCGCCCTGGCAATGATGCTTCCCGGCAGGACAAAACTAAGCAAAACAGTGGCCACCAAGCCGAAGATGGTACCATAGCGGGCAAAAGTGAGCCGTTTCTGATCATTAGCCTGCTTCGGCGTATAAAGGTCATAACTGACCGAGGTTGCGATAACATGAAACTGGCTGGCCAAGGTAGACATGGCCGCGGAAAGCAAAGTCAGCAGGAAAACATAAGATATCCAGGCGGGCATGGTAGCAGATATAAAAGCTGGAATAACGGTATCCGTATTGGGAAAAACGTGCATGGATATTTGGCCAAGTTCTTTATAAAAATAAACGTTTGTCAGGGGCCCGCAGGCATAGCCAGCCCCGGTGAAGATCATGATAGCGATTCCCCCGCCAACAAGGGCACGGTAAAGTTCCTTGTTGCTCTTGACGGTCATATAACGGACCGCCAGTTGTGGCTGGGCCAAAACACCGATACCCACAGCCAGAACGAGGGAGGAAAAAACAAACCACCAGTTCGGAGAAAGAAATGCCGGCATGGCTGTCCAGCCCCGGTGCCCACTGGCAATCAGCTCTTTGGGTACCAGGTGGGCCATATTAGCCAGCGCTGTATGCGCCCCGGAGATGCCTCCCAAGGTGACATAGGTATAGATAATCAGGCAAAGCATAACGACGAGCATCAAGGTCCCCTGAAAGGCACTAGTATAAAGAACCCCCTTCATCCCCCCGGCGAGAACATAGGCCCCGACAATGACAGCCATGATGATTAGGGACATGCTATAGCTCATGTTGAGAGACATTTCCATAAAGCGTGCCCCGCCAATCATCACTGCGGCCGCATATAGAGGCATAAAAACGGTAATAACAATAGCAGAAAACTTCTTAATAAAATCGGATTTAAATCTCAGGCCAATTAACTCGGGGAAAGTTTGCGCACCTAAATTTTTGCCGATGGCCCGTGTGCGCCTGCCAATCCAGATAAAAGCAACAAAAATGCCAACAATAATGTTAAATGTCACCAGCCAAAACATGCTGAATCCATAAACTGACGCGGTTCCCCCAAAACCTACAATAGCTGAAGTGCTAATAAAAGCAGTTGTATAGCCCATAGCCATCAGGTAGGGGTTAACTTCCCCGCCGGCGGTATAATAATCCTTTGCCGAGGATGTATGTTTGTACCCCAGCCAACCTAAATATATGGTTGCGCCAAGATAGAGCAGGACTACTATTATAAGCGCTGTGGAATTCATCAATAAAACCCCCTAAAATATAAAATATCCTAAAATTTACTTAACTTGATCTAATCCTCGCTATTCCACCTTAAAATCCCATAGGCAACACACAAAATTGTACCTAGGATCGCCAGAAGGTACGCCCACATGACACCGCCATCTTCAAATCCGAACATTCATCGATCACCCCGGTTTTTCTTTTTTTTAGTCAGGCACATATTTCCCGTGTTATGAACTATTGTCACATTCAGTTGTTAGCCTAGATCCATACCCTCCCCCCAAAAATAATTGCATTTACCCGAACAGGGATCAACCATCCTACAAATATTTTGTAATGTATAGTCTAGTCCTTCTTTATTTAACCTTGGCAGTTTGGGAACTTTTGCGAATATTTATTGTAAATTTCCCAGGCTTATTGCCATATACTTAATAGGAGGCCTGCCCCTTCAAGCGCAGAACCGCAGGCCCCCTTTTTCGCCAGGCAAATTACATTTACCTGGCCGTAGCCTTCAACTGTTCGAAGAATGGCCTCAGCTCATTGAGAACCTGTTCCTCCGAAAAGAAACGTAGATCTGACATGTCGGCCTCAAAGATTACGCCGGGAATCCCCATTTCCCTACTAAGAATATTCTGTTTGTCATAGAGACCTATCGCGTTGGGTTTGCAACTACGGTTGGAAAAAAGAATAAATCCGTCAACATTATATCTCCGCATTAGATCCAGCTTTAAATCAATTCTATAATCGAAAAAGCGGTTGACGAACTCCCGGGTATATTGCTCGGCAAGGCTCTCCATGGGACGATCAAGATCGAATGAATAGGCCCAGGAGTGCGTATACAACGAGACTGCTATCATGGCCTTGTGCTCGGCAAAAATATCAGAAAACCAGCGCAGTCTAGGCCAAAGTGGAATGTGATCAAAATAGATCTTAAATTGTTCATCATCTACCACAAAGGTTTTTTCCTCTATCCGCTCATAGACCTCATCCCTGAGGGCCTGGTAATAATCAACAGCATCCTTCGTACCACGCATGGTAACGATCGGAAACATATGAAAGCAGGCCTCGAAAAAACCGAAAGGTGCTGGCTTTAGTGCAGCTGTATCAAGTATCTCGTTCCAAAGACGACAGGCTTCGTTGGCATAATAGAGCACTTCGTTTAACTTATCGAAGCTAAAT
>DUNV01000074.1 GCA_012839215.1 Bacillota bacterium | reverse complement strand
TGACAAGCTTATGGCTGCTGAAGAAGAAATAAAAACAGGAAAGACTCTTGATGCTGATTCTTCAGTAAAAAGCATAAGAGAAAAATATAATGTATAAATTAAACATATCAGAATTAGCCCATCATGATTTAGATCGAATTGTATCCTATATTAAAGTTAACCTCGCCAGTCCAATAGCTGCTACAAACTTTCTTGACCAAGTAGAAAAATGTTATGATTATTTGAAGGATAATCCCTATATGTATGCAAAATGTCAAAATAACCGACTTGAAAAAGAGGGGTATCGTAAAATTCCTATTAAAAATTATCTACTTGTTTACGATACTTCTATGGTACGCAGGATTATTTTAAATTAATATAATAGGGGTGCAAGGGTTTTTAAAGAATTTACTGTGTTTGGCCTGAATTACGCCATAATTATTGTCAGGACAAAAAAGATATGATAAAATATGATCAAGCAAGGAGTATCTTTGTGTTATCGCCTTAACTGGCGTTTTTTTACGGTAGGCTTTAAATTGGTACGATTATGATCTCGTCGAGCTGGTTAAAAAGGAGGCTGGCATAAGAAGTGTTCAAGGTGGAGAAAATAGACAATAATATTGTTACCATGGAAATCGAAGTGCCTAAGGAAAAAGTAAATGAAGCATTAGAAGATGCCTATAAAAAAGTGGTCAAAACTGTTTCCGTTCCCGGGTTTCGCAAAGGCAAAGCACCCCGGAGAATTCTGGAAGTGCGTTTTGGCCCTGAAATTTTTTATAACGACGCGTTGGAGATTTTAGTTGATCCAGCCTATAACGAGGCGGTCAAGGAATCCCAGATAGAGCCTATCAATCAGCCCGAGATGGAATTGATTCAGATAAAAAAAGATGAGCCTCTTATTTTTAAAGTTAATGTCGAGGTAAAACCGGAAGTGGAGCTTTGTGAATATAAAGGTATTACTGTACAACAAGTGAAAAAACAGGTTGCTTCCGAAGATGTTGATAACTATCTAAATTATCTGCGGGAACAACATGCACGCCTTGTTTCCATAGAGGAAGGGGAGCTGCAGGTAAAAGACATGACGATGATCGACTTTGTCGGGAGCATCGATGGTGAACCCTTCGAGGGCGGGGCAGGGGAAAATTATTCCCTGGAGATCGGTTCGGGTTCCTTTGTGCAGGGCTTCGAAGAACAGCTTATTGGTGCACGTGTGGGTGAGGAAAGGGATGTTCATGTAACCTTCCCGGCTGACTATACTAAGGCCGAACTTGCAGGGAAAGATGCTGACTTTCATGTTACAGTAAAAGAGATTAAAAGGCCCCAGCTGCCTGAGCTTGATGATGCTTTTGTCCAGGAGCTGTCGGAGGATTTTTCCACCATGGAAGAGTTTAGGGAAGATGCCAGGGAAAAACTTGAGGAAAGCCTAAAAAGCAGCCAAAAGGCCGAGTTAGAAAATAAAATTATCGAAAAGGTGGCTGCCCAATCCCGGGTTGAAGTCCCGGAAATTCTTGTGGAAAGGGAAATAAACGGCATGTTGGCCCAGTTTGAATACTATCTTAACATGCAGGGCCTGACTTTGCAGCAATTTGCGGAGATGTCCGAAGGCGGTTTGGAAAGGATCAGAGAGGATCGGCGGGAAGAAGCTGAAAAGAAAGCACGAATTAATCTGGTTCTCGGGGAAATTATTAAAAAGGAAGCTTTTGAGGTTACCGATGACGAAGTGGAGGCCAAAATAAAAGAAATGGCCGGTGAGATGGACATTGATGTCGCTAGGGAGCAGTTTGCTGAAAGTGGCCGACTGGAAATGCTCCAACAGGAAATACGCTATCGCAAGGCTATTGATCTCCTCGTAAAAGAGGCTGTTATCGAGGAAATAGAAGAAGAGATCGTCAAGGAAACCACAGAAAAAAAGGAAGAAAATGAAGGCAAGGAAACTGCCCAGGCCAATAAAAGCGCGGAGCCGGAGGGGGAAAAAGCCCCTAAAAATGAATAATAAACTTTTATTCAGTCAACATTCAGGCATAGGCGGGGTAAGATGAAAGGAGATTATTATATGTTGGTTCCTATTGTTGTTGAACAAACGAGTCGTGGCGAAAGGGCCTATGATATTTATTCACGTCTTTTAAAGGATAGAATTATATTTATTGGTACCCCCATTGATGATACCGTTGCCAATCTGGTTATTGCCCAGATGCTTTTTTTGGAGTCCGAGGATCCTGATAAGGATATAAACCTTTATATTAACTCGCCAGGCGGGGTTATTTATTCAGGGTTGGCCATTTATGATACGATGCAGTATATCAAGCCGGATGTTTCTACTATCTGTGTTGGCCTGGCGGCCAGTATGGGGGCGGTTTTATTAACTGCGGGTACCAAGGGGAAACGTTATGCTTTACCCAATTCACGTATGATGATGCATCAGCCGTTAGGCGGGGCCCAGGGGCAGGCAGTGGATATTGAAATTCACGCTAAGGAAATTTTACGCATCAGGGAATCACTAAATGGTATTCTTGCCTTTCATACGGAACAATCGGTTGAACAAATAGCTAAAGATACGGACCGGGATTTTTTCATGTCTGCCCAGCAGGCGGTGGATTATGGTCTTGTAGATTCTATCATGCTAAAGAGGTGAGAGGCTCATGTTCAAGTTTAGCGACGAAAAGGGGCAGTTAAAGTGTTCCTTTTGCGGAAAGACCCAGGAACAGGTTCGCAAACTCGTTGCCGGGCCCGGGGTATATATCTGTGATGAATGCATTGAGCTTTGCAACGAAATTATTGAAGAAGAGATCGATGACGAACTGGAATTTAACTTGGTCGATTTGCCTAAACCGGCGGAGATTCATGCGGTTCTGGACAAATATGTGATTGCCCAGGATGATGCCAAAAAGGTTCTTTCTGTGGCCGTTTATAACCATTACAAGCGGGTTAATGCTAGCCAGAAACTCGATGATGTTGAACTGCAAAAGAGTAATATTATTCTCGTTGGCCCCACCGGAGTTGGCAAGACGTTGCTGGCGCAGACCATGGCCAGGCTCCTCAATGTACCTTTTGCTATTGCCGATGCCACCTCCCTTACGGAGGCGGGTTACGTGGGGGAGGATGTGGAAAACATTCTTCTCAAGCTTATTCAGGCCGCCGATTATGACCTGGAAAAAGCCGAAAAGGGTATTGTTTATATCGATGAATTTGACAAAATTGCCCGTAAGAGTGAAAACCCCTCGATTACCCGGGATGTTTCCGGCGAGGGCGTGCAGCAAGCATTATTAAAAATACTTGAAGGGACAGTGGCCAGCGTTCCCCCCCAAGGTGGGAGAAAACATCCCCATCAGGAGTTTATGCAGATCGATACTACTGATATACTCTTTATTTGTGGGGGGGCCTTTGATGGGCTGGAAAAATTGATCCTTAAACGGACCGGTGCCGGCGGTATAGGGTTTGGCGCAGATGTCAGGCCCAAAGCGGATCTGCAGATCGGCGAACTTCTCAGACAGGTGCGCCCCGAGGATCTGATTAAATATGGTCTTATTCCCGAATGTGTAGGCAGGCTACAAGTTATTGCTGTTCTTGATGCCCTTGATCGCCATGCGCTGGTGCGAATCCTGACCGAACCGGTCAATGCCCTTGTCAAGCAATATCAAAAGATGTTTGAGTTGGATGATGTGCAACTGGAATTCAAGGAAGGATCACTAGAGGCTATTGCCGATGAGGCGGTTTTACAAAAGACCGGGGCAAGGGGCCTGCGCAGTATTATGGAAGGGATACTGCTGGAAATAATGTACGATATACCTTCCAGGGATGATGTTGACAAATGTATTATTACCCCCGGGGTGGTTAGGAAGGAAGAGAAGCCCAAGCTCCTGACCTCGGGGAAAAAGAAAAAGGAAGTATCGGCTTCTTAAATTCAGGGGATGGCCCAGGGGTCATCCCTTTCTCTCATAATTAATCCCCTTCAAGGAAATAATAATTAGGAAGGAATTACTCCTTGAAGGGGGATATGGCCCTATGTCCGATTGGATGGGGATCCTTGGTTTAGTACAGTTGTTTTTTGCCGTTGTTATTGGGCTTTATTTTTGGAACCTACTCAAAAATCAAAGGGGGAGCAGGGTAGCCATCGATCGGGAATCCACCCGGGAAATGGATGAGCTGCGCCGTCTTCGCTCTCTGGCCCTTACGGAGCCTTTGGCAGAAAGGGTACGTCCTTCTACTTTTGAGGAAATTATTGGGCAGGACGATGGTCTCAAGGCGTTGCGCGCTGCACTATGTGGGCCCAACCCGCAGCATGTTTTACTTTATGGCCCTCCCGGGGTAGGAAAGACTGCGGCAGCCCGTCTGGTTTTAGAGGAAGCCAAAAAAAATTCGCTTTCCCCCTTTAAAGAGGGGGCTAAATTCGTGGAGGTGGATGCAACCACAGTCCGCTTTGATGAAAGGGGAATCGCCGATCCCCTCATGGGGACCGTCCACGATCCCATCTACCAGGGGGCTGGTCCCTTGGGCCTGGCCGGTATCCCTCAACCCAAGCCGGGAGCAGTGACTAGGGCCCATGGAGGCATCCTTTTTATTGATGAAATTGGGGAGCTGCACCCTATTCAGATCAACAAGCTTCTCAAAGTTTTGGAGGATCGTAAGGTATTCCTGGAAAGTGCCTATTATAATTCTGAAGACAACAGTGTACCCCGGCATATTCATGATATTTTTCAGAATGGATTGCCGGCGGATTTTCGCCTGATAGGGGCTACAACACGCCAGCCTGAGGAAATTCCACCAGCAGTGCGTTCGCGTTGCCTGGAAATTTATTTTGGGGAGCTTTCACAGGAAATGATCGGTCATATTGCCCGCAATGCTGTGGAAAGAATTGGCTTCCAGTTACAACCTGAGGCGTTGAAAGTGGTTTGCGGTTTTGCGCATAACGGTAGAGAGGCGGTCAATATGGTGCAAATTGCTGCCGGGGTGGCCTTGGGGGAAGGGAAAAACGTACTCGAGGCGGAAAATATGGAATGGGTTGTCAATAATAGCAGGCTTTCACCGCGGCGGGAAAAAAACATACCGGAATGCCCCCAGGTTGGTGTGGTGAACGGTTTAGCGGTTTATGGATCCCATTCCGGGGCTTTGCTGAACATTGAAGCGGCGGTTACACCTGTACACCGGGGGCAGGGGCGCCTTTTTATTACTGGAATAGTTGAGGAAGAAGAGATGGGTACTATGGGCAGGACACTGCGCCGCAAGGGAACGGCCAGGGGCTCCGTGGAAAATGTCCTCACTGTTCTGGGCAAGTTGCTGGAAGAAAATTTAAAGGACTATGATATTCACCTGAACTTTCCCGGTGGCGTTCCTGTTGACGGGCCATCGGCTGGTGCAGGGATTGCTACAGCCATTTTTTCGGCACTGAAGGGGATTCCCGTCGATAATACCGTTGCTATGACCGGAGAAATTTCCATACGAGGGTTGATATGCCCTGTTGGAGGGG
>DUNV01000073.1 GCA_012839215.1 Bacillota bacterium | reverse complement strand
TGGCAGCCATCGTTTTCCGGATGAAGTCCTGCAGCATTACTTTGGCGACTGCAAAATCAGCGATAACGCCGTCTTTCAGCGGGCGAACCGCTATGATGTTGCCGGGAGTCCGGCCGATCATCATTTTGGCCTCATTTCCCACCGCCAGTATATGGCCCGTATCCTTGCGGATGGCCACCACAGAAGGCTCCCGCAAAACAACTCCTTTCCCCCTGACATAGACAAGTGTATTGGCAGTGCCCAGATCGATCCCAATATTTCTAGAAAAAAAACGTGAAAAAAACGCCATCTGGTGCTTCCCCTTTCTATCCTTTAGGAAATCAGTCCCTTTTCCTTAAAACTCAAATGCCTGCCTTCACCTACGATGATATGGTCAAGCACCTTAATACCTAAAATTTCCCCCGCCTCCACAAGTCTTTTGGTTACTTCCAAATCTTCCCTGCTTGGTGTCGGATCCCCGCTGGGATGATTATGTACCAAAATAATAGCGGCGGCACTTTTTTTAATCGGGTAATGAAAGATCTCCCGGGGATGAACAATGGAGGCATTTAAACTGCCTACAGAGATGTCTTCCAGGGAAATAAGCTGGTTTTTCGTGTTTAGCAGGACAATCTTAAAATATTCCTTATTATAAAAACGCATTTCTTCCATAAGGAAATTGGCTACCTCCCCCGGAGTAGTCAGAGAGATACCTTCCTGCCTGATGGAGAGAACCAAGCGCCTTCCGAGCTCCAGTGCCGCCTTGATCATGACCGCCTTAGCCGGGCCAATTCCTTTGATCGCCTGTAGTTCCTCCAGCGTTAAATTGGGTAAGTGCCTGAGCCCCTCCGATTGGAATAAAACGCGTTCAGCCAGGCGTATGACGCTTTCCTGGCGGTAGCCTGTCCGCAAAATGATAGCCAACAGCTCGGCATTGGAAAGGCTCCCTGCCCCAAGCGCCCTCATTCTTTCCCTGGGGCGCTCCTCCGGGGGCAAATCCTTAATGGTAATTTTCCTATCCGTCACAGTCTCCTCCTTAATTAGCCCCAGATGGGAAAACCCTCTAATTTTAGCACTAGAGCGAGTCTGGCCAGAGGTAGTCCAACCACATTAAAAAAACATCCTTCGATAGATTCCACAAAAATTGCCCCCCGGCCCTGGATCCCATAGGCACCGGCCTTGTCCATAGGTTCCCCTGAAGAAACATAAGCCGCTATCTCCTCATCCCCAAGGGAACACATTTTGACAAAAGTTTTTTCCCTACCGGTAATTTCCCGATTATCTTTGATTAGGGCAAAGCCGGTAACGACACTATGTACCCTTCCGCTTAGGGATTTCAGCATTTCCACAGCTTCCCCGCTGTCACCCGGTTTACCTAACACTTTTTCTCCACAAAACACCGCGGTGTCAGCACCGAGAACAAACCGGCCGGGAAAATCCCGGGCAACCCTCCTAGCCTTGCCCAGGGCCATACTCTCTACGTCCCCTTCACAGCAAACTTCTGTTTCCAGAAAATCGCTTTTAACGACAAGAAACTTTAAACCGATCTGCGCTAATAATTGGGCCCGGCGTGGCGAGGCAGAAGCTAGAATTAGTTTTTCCAAGCATATCCCTCCAGACAATTAAAAGGAAGACACTTTAAACCTGCCTGTGCGCCGGATGGCCCTTTCCAGATAAATTGCGGCAAGGCCCGTAAAAATGCCTGTCGGCACAGAAAGCAAGAGCAGGAAGGGTAAATATCCCCTGAATAAAACAACATTTTGCACCAGCATTGAAGCCAGGGCGAGCTGGGTAATATTAAAGATAACCGCCCCCCCAATACTTACCGAAATAAGCGTTATCTTTTTATTCCGATATGGGATCATCATCACCCCCATGGCCAAACAACTCAGGATGGCGCCACCAAAGCTAAGATAAAAACCAAAACCCAAAAACCCCCCGGTAAGCAGGCTTCCCAAAATGCTGCGCAATGAGGCAACTAAAAGACCGCTGCTGTATCCATAAAAGACAATAGCCAGCAGGGTAACAATGTTAGCCAACCCCAGTTTTGCCCCAGGAACAGGAAAGGGCGGCGGGAAGGCCGCCTCTACCGTATGCATGCCCACGGCAAAAGCTGTAAAGATGGCCAGGTAGACCATTTTTAGGGTGCGTATCTGTTCCATAATTCGTAACCAATCATCAGATTTTTATATTGCCATCATCTCATTAACTCTATCTTGCCCTCCAGGCCGGATGAATAAATTACCTCCCCCTCTTCGTCCACGAGCACACCTTCAATCCCGGGAAGCTGTTCCAGCAAGGACAGGCCCCTTTCTTTCCCCAGAACAAAAACTGCAGTGGAGAGCGCATCAGCGGTCAAGGCGTCCTTTGCCACAATAGTAACACTCCTGAGACCACCCGCCGGCATTCCACTTTCTGGATCCAGAATATGGTGGTATAATTCCCCGCCCTCCTTAAAATACCGCTGGTAATCCCCCGATGTTGCCACACCGAGTTCCCCCTCCAGGTGGAGAACAGCAAGGCAGGGTTCCCCGGAGTTCCGGTCTTTGGTAAGCGGGTCCTCAATGCCCACCGACCATTTCTCGCCGGAGGGCTTTTTACCAGACAAACGTATATCGCCGCCGGCATTAATGAGCACCGCCCCGGAAGAAAGTTTACGGATTTTTTCCAGGCCCTGATCGATGATAAAACCTTTGGCTATAGCTCCCAAATCAAGCTTCATTCCCTCCTGCGGCAGAAAAACTGCTGAACGATCTCTGTCCAGTCTAACCAACCTATAATCGATCAGGGGCAGGACAGCTTGCAGTTCATCCTCAGATGGTCGCTTGGGATGCTCCGTTCCAAAGCCCCAAAGTTCCAATAGTGGGGCTACCGTAGGATCAAAGGCCCCTTCAGCAAGTTCGGCAAACTCCAATGCTTTGCCGAGGACAAGGTATAACTCCGGGCCTACCTCCACCCAATCTGAACCAGCTGCCCGGTTAACACTATTAAGATCGCTGCCGGCCTCTGTCCGGCTAAGAATATTTTCCAGGCGCATCATTTCGGCAAAAACCTCTTTTGTTATCTGTTGAGAAGTTTTTTTGTCCACTCCGTAGAGGGTAAGATCTACGTGGGTATCCATCAACAGACGCGAGGCCGTCGTTTTTTCGCCCGGGTTACCTCTACCACAACCCCAGGCGGAAAATAGCAGGATTACCACCAACGAAAATAACAGTACCCTTGCCTGCCTTCTGCCCCGGATAGAAAATTTCACCCGTTCAAGCAGCTCCCTTACCAGCAAAGTATTTTATCCTATTTATCACAAAACTTTAGCTATCTTTCTACAAATACTATCATTTTTAAAAGTGTTAGGCAAGAATATTTCCCCGGGGAATAATAGGCATTTCCCTTGGTACAATGCGGTTTTATCGGCTTATCCATGGTAGTAAACATCCAATTGGAAAAAAAGGGGATTATTGGTTTTCCCCCCGAAAATAATGGCCGCTTTTGCCACCTTTTTTTTCCATGAGGCGAATTTCAAGGATTTCCATGCCCCGATCGATGGCTTTGCACATATCGTAAACAGTCAAAGCAGCAATGCTTACCGCAGTTAGCGCCTCCATCTCTACACCGGTTTGCCCGCTATTCTTTACAGTTGCCTCAATAACCAGCGTTTTTTCATCCTGGTAGGAGAAATTTAAATCGACACCCGTCAGGAGCAATGGATGGCACATAGGTATCAACTGTGGTGTCTGTTTGGCTCCCAGGACACCCGCCACTTGTGCCACCCCGAGCACGTCCCCCTTGGCAATGGTCCCTTTTTTGATTTCCCTGAGGGTGCTCTCCTGCATGCGTACCTTCCCTTGTGCCCTGGCTACCCGAAAGGTAACATTTTTTTCGGTAACATCCACCATACGCCCCCGCCCCTGTTCATTAAAATGCGTAAACCTTTTTTCATCCAACATTGTTTGGCTATCCCCCTTCCTTTGCATTAATCTCAAAAAAAACGGCAAGGTTTCGCGTTTCTTCCTTGCCGTTTTTTCTTACCCCGAATTCATGCTGACAATCAGGCAACAACGAGAACCTTGCCCACATCCTTAATAATCCCGCGCTTGCAAACCTCCACACACTTGCCGCAGTCATCACACTTATCCCTATTGATCACGGCCAGATTATCCTCCATCGTAATGGCCTCATTGGGGCAGGCCCTGACACAAGCCCTGCAGGCAATGCACCCGACCTCACAAACCTGGCGGACTGTTTTACCCCTGTCATGTGAGTTGCAGGGAACATATTTTGCTTTCCTGTCGGCGCTGACAATGTGTATAACACCTCGTGGGCAGGCCTTGGCACAAACACCGCAGCCGGTACATTTTTCCGTATCCACCTGGGGCAAACCATTGGCACCCATGGAAAGTGCATCGAAGGGGCAAACCTCCACACAAGTTCCCAGCCCCAAACACCCATAACTGCAAGCCTTAAAGCCGCCACTATACATCATTGCTGCCTTACAATCATGAACCCCTTGATATTCAAATTTGTCGGGAGCAACATCCCTGCTACCCAGACAATGTATCTCGGCAACTTTTCTGCCTTCCGAAGCAACAGCTGCAACTCCCAGAACCTCACAAATACTGTCACATACTGCTTTGCCTCCGGGGATACAACTATCCACTGGCACCTCACCGCAACAAATTTTTTCAGCGGCGGCAGCACAGCCGGAAAAACCACAGGCACCGCAGTTGGCGCCAGGAAGTAGATCGATGACCATTTCCACCCTGGGGTCCTCCTCCACGGCAAAACGCTGGGCCGCATAAGCAAGGACAATGGCGAAAAAGAGCCCCAACCCACCAATAATAGCCATAGACATGACCAGTTCCACTATCCTTCCACCTCCAGAATTAGAGTGCTACCATCCCTTTGAAACCCATAAAGGCCAGGGAAAGAATCCCTGCGGAAACAAGCGTTACTGCCGCTCCCTTTAGATAGCTTGACATAGTGGCAAGTTCAAGCCTTTCCCGTATACCTGCCATCAAAACCATGGCCAGCGTAAAACCGACCCCTGTAGCAATTGAATAAACAATCGTTTCAACAATGTTATGTTGGGACTGAACATTGAGGATTGCCACACCGAGAATGGTACAGTTGGTAGTAATCAGGGGCAGGTAGATTCCCAAGGCCCGGAAAAGAGCCGGGTTGGTTTTTTTCAGCACCATTTCCACGAACTGAACCAGACCGGCAATGATCAGAATAAAAGCAATGGTCCTTAAGTATTCCAGACTAAATGGCTGCAAAAGGAAAAGATCGATAATCCAGGTGACGATAGCCGACATAGTCATCACGAAAACAACAGCCAGGCCCATCCCCACAGAAGTTTCCAGTTTTCTGGAGAGCCCTAAATATGGACAGATGCCCAAGAATTGACTTAAAACAATATTATTAGCCAGAATCGCCACAAAAATAAGCGCCAGTAAATTCATCCTTCAAACCTCCCTTACCCTTTATTCGATCCCCAAACGTTTAAAAGCAAAGTTGCAAAGACCCAGCAAAATACCCAGGGTGATGAAGGCACCGGGAGGACTGGCCAGCAACATCATGGGCTCATAGGCCGAACCCATAATATTGAAACCAAAAATGCTCCCCGCACCAAACAGTTCCCTGATTATCCCTACCAAAGTCAGGGAAATGGTAACGCCAACGCCCATGCCCAGCGCGTCCAGGATGGAGCGAACCACATTATTCTTGCGGGCAAAAGCTTCGGCCCGGCCCATGATAATGCAGTTTACTACAATCAGCGGGATAAAAATACCCAAAGCCTTATGCAAATCCGGAACGTAGGCATTAAGCAACATATCCGTGGCGCTAACAAATGCGGCAATGATCAGGATATAAGCCGGCATTCTTACCTTATCGGGGATAAGGTTCCGCACAGCAGAAATAACAATATTGGAACATAGCAATACAGCAAGGACAGAAACACCCATGCCGAAACCAAAAAAGGCCGTCGTCGTGATCGCCAGGGTGGGACACATCCCCAGCAAAAGGCGAAAGGTAGGGTTTTCCTTAAAAATTCCCTTGCTAAATTCCTGTGCCAGTGTACTCATTAATTTTTCACCCCCAGCATGGTAATTTTAATTTAAAAAGTTCTCCCCAATAATATCCATGACCCGGCGAATGGAGTCAAGCATCCCTCCGGAAGAAATGGTCGCGCCGGAGACAGTATCCACATCAACGCCTGCAGAAATTGAATCGGCAACATTAAGGCCAATAACACGGTCCTGGAATTCGTCTTTGGTGATGACGTCACCGATGCCGGGAGTTTCACCGTGGGAACTGATCCTGATCCCCACTATGTCACCGCTGTCACTAACAGCCAGATCATAGAAAATGGCGCCCCCATAGCCATCGGCCTTGGCCTGCGCCACAACACCGATAAAGTTGCCGGCTGCATCTGTACAGGTATAAAATGATTCATTTCCTATCTCGCTGACATCATAACTGTCCACCTCGGGGAAGAACCCCTCCAAAGCCTCCAGAAACTGAACCATAGTCCGCTCCTCGATGACCGGTGCGGTTACCCCATTGACGGCGGCAATAAGACCCCCACAGATGACACCAATAATCAACAACGTTAAAGCCATGCGCAATCCGCTCTCACGCACTTTTCTTCACCTCCCCAAATTTCTTCGGAAGAGTCATATTATCGATGAGGGGAGTAAGACCGTTCATGAGGAGAATCCCAAAGGTGACACCCTCCGGCATGCCTCCAAACAAACGGATGGCCATGGTCACGATCCCACAGCCCAGACCAAAAATAAGCTTTCCTGCCGGGGTAACCGGAGAGGTAACCATATCCGTGGCCATGAAAAAAGCGCCGAGCAAGACGCCACCGGCCAAAACATGGTAAAGGCCCATGGAAAAGCCCCCGTCGAAAAGCCCTAGAATAAACACAATACCGATAAAGCCACCCGGAATGCGCCAATCAATGTGACCACGGTAGAAAAGCCAGATCGCCCCAATAATCAGGGCCAATGCAGATGTTTCTCCCAAAGCACCGCTCACGGTACCCATGAAAAGATCCCCCAGAGAGGCATTGTAAGTGACCAGGGGTGATGCCTGCGTAATTGCATCTGCCGTAAAACCAAAGGGAACCGGCCGGGTCCAAACGCTTCCGGCAACGTGGGTCCCCCAGGAGACAAAGAGTACAGCCCGGCCTACCAGAGCCGGGTTAAAAATATTGTTACCCAGACCTCCATAAATATGTTTACCGATACCTATTGCCACGATAGAACCAATGGCAACTACCCACCATGGTGGTGACGGTGGAAGGGTCATCGCCAAGAGCAAACCTGTCACCGCCGCACTGCCATCACCAAAAAAGCTCCCGTTACGTAGGATAATTGCTTCTGTTGCCATAGCTACTATCACAGCAATAACCATCGTTGCCAAGGCACGGAAACCAAAAAGGAACACTGCCATCAGGGCTACAGGGAAAAGGGCAACGAGGACATCGACCATGATGCTTTGGATGGTTTCCGGTGATTTAATGTGCGGGGACGAAGAGACTACCAGCTTTCTTTCCATTTTTTTATCCCTCCTTCATAACCTGCTACTTTTTCCTGCTGGCCGCAATAGCACCTTTGGCAATGCGGATCCACTGAACCAGTGGTCTTTTGGCAGGACAGGTATAAGTGCAGCACCCGCATTCAAAACAATCCATCGCACCATATTTTTCGGCCAGAACGTATTCTTTTTTCTCCGCTGCCGATCCGATAAAGCTGGGCAAAAGGTTCATAGGACATACTTCCACGCATTTTCCACACTTAATACAGGCGGCAATGGGTTGATCCCTAACAAACTCTTCCGTTAAAATAAGTACACCCGAGGTTCCCTTAATGGCAGGAATCTCATCGGTCGGCTGGGCAACTCCCATCATGGGCCCACCCAGGATTAGTTTGCGGGCATCGGGCGTGAGCCCTCCGCATTGTTCGATAATATCCCGGATGAGGGTCCCATTTCGTACAAGAAAATTACCGGGTTTGTTGATCCCGGGCCCCGTAACCGTAACCACCCGCTCGTAAAGAGGCTTGCCAAGCTTAATGGCCTCTGCCAGGGCAATCGCCGTCCCGGTATTCTGGTTAACCACATTGACGGCCATGGGCAGGGCCCCTGGCGGCACCTCTCTTCCTGTTGTCGCCTTAATGAGCATCTTTTCCGCACCCTGTGGGTACTTGGTATGCAGGGTATGCACCTCGATGTTGTAATCCCCGCTGTTTTCAGCCACAGCTTTATTCATGCTGCTAATGGCATCGGGTTTGTTGTCCTCCACACCAATAATCCCCCTGGTAGCCCCCAGGGCCTTCATAAATGCCTTGAGGCCCAAAACAACGTCATCGGCCCTTTCGAGCATGAGCCGGTGATCAGCTGTCAGAAACGGTTCACATTCCGCGCCGTTAATAATCACCGTATCGATCTGGATATCCGGTGGTGGTGACAGCTTGACATGGGTAGGAAATGTTGCCCCTCCCAGGCCCACCAGCCCGGCCTCTTTGGAAATGGCAATGATTTCCTCAGGTGTCAGTTCCTCCAGGGATTTGTTGGGCTTGATGCCTTCAAAAGGCGTATCCTGGCCATCGTTTTCAATAAAAACGGCGGGAACGGGGGTGCCCAAAGCATGGTTAAAAGGCTCAATCTTAGACACCTTACCCGAAACGCTGGCAAAGATAGGAGCTGAAACAAACCCAAGTGGTTCCCCAATCTTTTGACCCATTTTTACCTCATCTCCCACCTCGACAACCGCTTCACAGGGGGCCCCGATATTCTGATGGAGCGGGATAATCACCTGCGAAGGGGCCTCAGCAGGAACGATGGGCATCCCGGCTGTATTCTCTTTAGCATAGCCGGGATGGATCCCCCCTACAAAAGTCCTTTCACTCATCCACTAATTCACCCCTTTTACACATTTTTCGTTACTCCAATTACCCAATGCCTCCTACCAACAAGATAAGTTCGTGATTTCCTTGCAAAATCCCTCCTTCAAACATCCTATTTCTACAAATATTGCCCCAATAAATAATTTTTCACGGCAGCCCCCCTGCAAGGACAACTGGGCAGACAATAAAAATTTTTGCCGGTTTGGCCCGGTTGATTAAAACCTAAATTTATTATACCTTTTTCGCAGTATACTGCAAAGGACTTTTAGGATGTTGGAATCATTGCCTCCGAAAGATAAAACCAGTTACGTTTTAGATCGTCTATTGGTATAGTAAATTTATATGCCTGATTTAACGCCTGGCTTAACTAAAAAAAAAGCCCACTGTTTATGTAATAAAACCAATTTAGTGGTGGCATTATTTATAACTTCGGTGTAACCTTTATACATCACTACGCCTGGAAAGGATCTGTCATACATAGGATGATATCAAAAAGGGTAATATTACCAGTTATTCTTATTCTTCTAGTTTCTTTTCTTTTTGGCCCTCCAAACAATTGCCACAGTGAAAACCGGGAGGCGATCATTTCGCCCGAGGTTTGGCAATATTTAGATACTGAATCATTTGCACCGATCATTGCTTTTTTTTCGGAAAGTGTTCCTTCTGAAGAAATATCCACGCAGGAAAATAATTTTTCGTCCGCTTCTACCGAAACTGTTGTTTCAAGGCTGCAAAAAGTCAACGAGGAAGCGGCACAGCCTGCTTTACCTCTTTTGGGAAAAGAAACTGCCCGGGGAAACATTAGGGATTACAGGCCCCTCTGGCTCATAAACGCCTTTGCCGCCCAGGTAAACAGCGAAGGGCTAGAACGCCTTTGCAAAATGCCCACGATCAAAACGATCATCCTTGATCACCAGCGTCGCTACCTTACCTCCGACGTTTCCGCGCCTCCCCAGATCACCTATGGCCAAACGGCAATTCAGGAGGGGGCATTCCTAAAAAAGCCTTCAGAAGGGGAAAACGACCTTTTTAATCTCAAGGCCATCAATGCCCCCCCCCTCTGGGAGGAGGGTTATTTTGGCAAAGGGATTGTTGTTGCCATCATGGACACGGGTGTTGATCCTGCCCATCCGGATCTGGAGACAAGTTACCGGGGCAGCCTCCCCGGCCATAGCCATGAGGATAGTTGGTTCGACGCCACGGGAACACTGCCCGGGGATATGCCCCAGGACACACATGGGCATGGCACCCATATCGCCGGAATTATTCTTGGGGGAACCAGGGAAAGACCGATAGGGGTTGCCCCGGAAGCGCATTGGATCGCAGTTAACATTTTCTCCGACGGATATGCCTGGGATTCCCATATCGCCCAGGCCTTTCAATGGTTACTCGCCCCGGGCGGGGATCCTGCCCGGGCACCACAGATCATCAATTGTTCCTGGGCCTCCAGGCCGGAATTTGCCGAAGATTTGCTACACTGGGAAATACTTTATAACCTGGAAAAGGCTGGCATCCTGGTTGTCTTTGCTGCAGGCAACAACGGGATAGAGGGCCCCGGCAGCCCGGCAAGTTACCCACACTGCTTTTCCGTCGGTGCACTAAAGCAAACTGGAGACGATTTGACCATAGCGGACTTCAGCAGCAGGGGACCCGTAAACTGGCAGGATCTTTCTTATATAAAACCGGAACTTGTTGCTCCAGGTGTAAAAATTGTTTCCACTTGGCCTGGCAATAGTTATTCAGTTTTGGATGGCACATCTACAGCGGCAGCCCACCTTTCCGGAGCCGCGGCCCTTCTCCTGCAGGCCAAGCCAGAACTTTCCCCCAGCGAGGTGAAATACCTTTTTAAAAGCACCGCCACTTGGCATCCTGCCTGGGATGCATCGGGACCGCGCCCCAACAGTGTTTATGGTTATGGTCTCTTAAATGCTTATGCAGCAGCCATGGATGAACCTTTTTCCCCAGATGAGCTACTTTTCTTTGATGGCGCTGAACAGGGTATTATGAACTGGAAAACTTCCCCGGAAAATCCCTGGAAAATCACCCGCGAACTGGTAAACAACGGAAATTTTTCCTTTGCGGATTCCCCCTGGGAAGAGTATAAAAACAACGTTACATCCTGGCTGGCCTTGGTAAGGCCCATCACACTAGAGGGGTATCATAGCCCTATCCTTTCCTTCCAGCATTTTTATAATCTGTGCCCGAAAGGAGAGAAAAAAGATCGGGCCTATCTAGACATTTCTGTCGATGGAGTAAACTGGTCCTGCCTCTACTATTTCACGGGTACAAATGAAGACTTCGAAAATTTTTCCCTTCCTATTAATTGCCCGCAGGGGACAAAATCTATTTATTTCCGCTTTCGCCTGCAAAGCAATAATAATGGCCCCGGGCAAGGCTGGTATATCGACGATATCTCCCTTTCAGCAGTTCCTCTCCCCTTAAGGGCCCTCGATTACCTACGGTTGACCCCGGAAAAAAACAGGATCGGCATCGGTGAAAAAATTAACGTGCGGGCAGAAGCCATCTTTTCCACCCACACGCTAAAAGATATTGCGCACGAAAAAATAACTTGGCATTCAACCAATCCCTCTATTGCCCGGATCGAAAATGGAATAGTAACAGGGATCGCCCCAGGCGAAAGTATCATCAGGGGAACCTTTTACGATAAGACGGAGGAATTTAAAATCACCATCGTGGAGGTTGAGGGCGCCTACCCCCAGCCCCCACCAGGAATATACACTAACGCCGTAGAAGTAACCCTTTTACCCAGTACCCCTGGCACAAAAATCACTTATACCTTGGATGGAGCCGATCCTGACCCGAACAGTACTGCATACCAGTATCCCATTACTATTGATCAAACATCTATCCTGAAAACCAGGGCCTACCTGGATACCATTCCAGGATCAATCCTAGAATTTCCTTATATCATAAAAAAAGGGGCGCCCGTTTCGGGGACAATACAATTGGAAGGAAAATTTCCATCAGCTGCAAGGGAAACAACCCTGAATTTTTTCTCCCCTGATACCGGCGAAAACTACCTGGTAACCTCCCTTGCCCAAAATGGTACCTATGGCATCGATCTTCCCCTCGGCAACTACACCCTGATAGCTGCTTGCAAACGGCACCTTACAGCAACACGTGATGTGGAGTTATCTAAAACAGGGCAACTTAGCCTGGCTCCTATCAAACTCCATGTAGGGGATCTTAATGATGATAATAAAATTGATCTGGCCGATCTCACGATTCTTAGCCTGGCCTACCACACAAGGCCCGGAGATAAAAACTGGAACCCCCTGGCCGATCTAAATGGTGATGGTTTTATTAACAACCTCGATCTGAACTTGCTCATACAAAACTATGGAATGAAAGGAGACAATGCACCGGGGCATTGATTTAATCATGTTTTCAAGATACAATAAAATAAAAAAGGAGGGAAATCTTAGTGCCGGCCAACCTTACACCGCAGTATCATGCAGCTGAAGATTCTTTCAAAAAGGCCTCCACGCCTGAGGAGAAGATCGAAGCCCTGCAGGAAATGCTGGCCGTGATACCCAAACATAAGGGAACAGAAAAACTGCAGGCTGAGCTAAAGCGCCGCCTTTCCAAATTAAGGGATGAGGGTGAAAAAAAGTCCAAAGGCAGCACCTACAATCCTTTTTATGTGGAAAAACAAGGTGCAGGCCAGGTTGTCATCGTAGGTTACCCCAACACAGGCAAGTCATCGCTGCTCTCCACATTGACCAGGGCAAAAGCGAAAGTCGCCGAATATCCCTTTACAACATCCATTCCTTTAGCAGGAATGTTGCCCTACCGGGATATTTATATACAACTTGTAGACACACCTCCCATTAGCCAGGAGGGCTCGCCTCCAGGCCTATTAAACACCCTTCGCGGGGGGGATCTTCTTCTGATTACCATCGATGCCGCTTCGGATCTCTGCCTGGAGCAGGCCGGGGAAACCCTTTCCTTTCTGCTCGATAAAAAAATAATCTATGATCTTGGGGGTAAAAATCCTCCCGCAGAAGAAATAGAGCTTACCGGCAGAAAGTATCTTCCTTTCATCCTTGCCGCTACAAAACTTGATCTTCCTTCGGGACGGGATAATTTGCCAATTTTGCAGGAATTATACCCAAATCTATCATTTTTAGAGGTATCCGTTAATGATGAAAACAGTCTGGAAACACTAAAGGAAAGCATTTTCCAATCCTTGGAAATCATCAGGGTTTATACTAAGGCGCCAGGAAAGCAGGCCGATATGAAGACGCCATTCGTTCTTAGGCAAGGGGAAACTGTAGTGGACCTTGCCTACAGCATTCACCGTGATTTTCCAAACCGCTTGAGGAATGCACGTATTTGGGGATCGGCCAAGTTTGAAGGGCAATCGGTGGCGCGGGACTATGTTTTGGAGGATGGGGATATAGTAGAGTTGAACGTCTAGGAGCTTTGGGGGGCAGGGCTTTCCTCCGGCTCCCATGTCCTTGCCTGTTGGTTTTAGCAGCTTGGCACCTGCTCCCTTTGGCCGGCTCCCCGGCAAAGCAGCCATCCATGGCTGCATTGCCGCCGTCGGACGTCCTGTCCTCCGGCCGGCCCGGGGCAGTTGCCTTCACCGCAACCAACAACGACTCGGCCAAGTCGCCTTCCGGAAAGCACCTGCCCCCTCAAAGTATCCTCTGCAAGCAAAACTAAACTAACCATAGATATCTAAAAACAAAATACTATGCACATTGACGATGCTCTTCACATCCCTGCCAACCTTTACTCCTTGGTTCAAACAACGGCCCCGGCAAAGTCGCCTTTCCATACCAACATGCATATGAAACAAGGCCCGGTGGGGTAGCTGTTATTGGGCACTTCCCCGCCTATTTGAGCTCCTTTAGTCTTTCTAGGAGTAGTTCGCTTACCAACTGCGGATTGGCCTGGCCCTTAGTTTCTTTCATAATTTGGCCGACCAAAAAACCCATGGCTCTTTTTTTACCACTATGATAGTCTTCAATGGATTTAGGGTTAGCTTCCAGGACGGAGGAAATCAGTTCGTGAAGGGTATCCTCATCAGAGATTTGTGTAAATCCTTTCTCTTTAATGATTGTGGCTGGATCCTTTCCAGTGTTAAACATTTCCTCGAAAACCGCCTTGCCTATTTTCCCGCTTATCTCACCTTTCTCCATGCTTTGCAAAAGTTTGCCCAAGGCCTCTGGTTTTATTTTCGATTCTGTAATATCCTGGCCTGCTGCATTGAGATGACCCAGCAGCTCGCTGGTTATCCAGTTGCTGACCATCTTGGGATCGTTGTGAAATGCCAGAACTGCATCGTAGAAGTCCGCCAGTTCCTTAGAACCGGACAGTATTTCCGCTGCAGAATCGGCCAGATCATCCTCGGCAATAAAGCGTTGGTAACGCGCATCGGGAAGTTCGGGAATGGTGCTTTTTATTTCCAGGATCCATTCCCTTGCCAGGGAATAGGGTGGGATATTGGGATCGGGGAAACAGCGGTAACCGGCCGATACATGCTTGCTGCGCATAGCATGTGTCACACCCCCTGCCTCGTCCCAATGCCTGGTTTCCGGTAAAATACTTTCCCCTACCAGCACAGCATGACGCTGCCTTTCCTCTTCATAGGCAATCCCACGATAAACAGAACGGAATGAATTCATATTTTTTAGCTCTGTTTTTTCCCCAAACTGGCTGGAACCCTTGGGACGAATGCTAATGTTGGCATCACAGCGCATGGATCCTTCTTCCATTTTGCAATCTGAAATATCCAGATAGCGGATAATGGAACGTAATTTTTGCAGGTAAAGCCGCGCCTCCTCGGCAGTGCGAATATCCGGTTCAGAAACGATCTCCATCAATGGCACGCCGGCACGGTTGAAATCCACCTGGCTGAAAGGTGATGACATAATATCATCGCCCAGGTGGAATAGTTTGCCTGTATCTTCCTCTAGGTGTACCTGATGGATTCCCACTCTTTTTATTTTGCCATCAACACGAAATTCGATATAGCCATTCCTGCCCAGGGGGTGGAAAAATTGGGAAATCTGAAAACCCTGGGGCAGATCAGCATAAAAATAATTTTTTCGATCAAAAGCAACCTTGGGTGCTATTTCGCAATTCAGGGCCTGTGCAGCCTTAATAGTAAATTCTACCGCTTTTTTATTTAAAAGGGGCTGGGTTCCCCCAGGAAGGCCCAGGCACATGGGACAAACCTGGGTATTGGGCTCTGCCCCAAAAGCAGTACTGCAGCCACAAAACAATTTGGTATCTGTCAGAAGTTCCACATGAACCTCTAGGCCGATAATAGTTTCAAATTCTGACAAAACCGTCCCTCCTTCTGTTTTAGCATCGCTTAAATAAATGATTAATTTTGCCCCGGGATTACACTTAGCATCAGGAACCTACACCGAAGGAAAACGAGGAGGGTTTTCACTTTTGAGCAGCATGGATGCCTGCAGGAGCTTCACTTCATCCCAGGCCTT
>DUNV01000072.1 GCA_012839215.1 Bacillota bacterium | reverse complement strand
GGGGCAACCGCAAATATATCATGGTCCAACTTCCTGAACCCTGCCCGAAAAATTCCCATGCCTATAATGCAGGGTTTAGAAATATTTCTGACATTGGCAAGGAACGGATCCGCAGGGCAGCCAAAAATATTAAGGAAGAGACGGGGGCGGAGATCGATTATGGTTTCCGCGTTTTTAGGGTTGATACTTCCAATATGAAAGACTTTTATTATCATCCGGAAAAGCTTACACAACAGCAGATAGCAGCAACCATCTCTAACATTAAGGATGATCGGACTCCCGATGATCTGCTTTTTCAGGTAATGCTGCAATGGGGTCTTAAGCTCTCTTTGCCCATGGCCAAAAGGAATATCTTGGGTAAAAATATCCACTTTGTGGCCGGGAATTCTCTTGTGGCCTGCTTTGATGAAGATATTTCAGAGGATTTAATTAGGGAAATAGCCAGGGGGAGGCCTCAGCGCGTTGTTTTTCGGGATAGTTCCTTCAGCAGCGATGCAAGCCGCATTAATGCGGAGGAAATCTTTAAGGGAGTGTCCCCTGTTACAGAAATAAATGTTTTTTAAACCTCCTAAAAAGCGATTACTTTAAGCAGCAATTTGGTTATTGCGGATGGTGGTGCCACCAATGCGTTTTATAGAAAAAAAGGTCAGGCATACCGGTAAGGATTTCGTTTATATCAACTGTGTTTTTGAGGAAAGGGATGGCCCCCTAATATATTTATTTATAAGAAGGGGGGAAAAGTTGGCAAAATTATTAAATCCTGTACTTGCCAGGGATAGTTCAAGGCTCCGGGATTATCAAACAATTCAATTTCATGCCATGGCCGGGATAATATCCGAGTACTGCTGGAAAAAATGGATAGAAAAAACAGCTGTTGATAAAAAGGTATCCTTGTTGTTATCAACAAAAGGTATGGAAAGGGATAGAAATCAGGTTGATATAATCATCCAATATGATAACTTAATAAAAAAAACGGCCGAGGTGAGATCCTCTTTTCCCTATGCCTCCATAGATCAGGCGATAACACAGTATTTCGATATAATTGGTTGGTATACCAACGAGACTAAAACAAAGGAAGTAAAAAAAGATTACTACTTGAGGGCATTATTTCCATTCGGATTTAAGGAATTTAAAGGTAAACTAAAAGGTAAAAATCTTAGGGTATGTTTATGTGGTGGCGCTACTAAAATGATGCTGGAATGCGGCGAAAATGCAAAATATAAGAAATTTGTCCCCTCGGATGAACCCGGTGGGAAAAGCAGGATCGTAGCGCGATACCGCGTTATCGAACCCATCATTAATGCCTATGATACAAGGAAAATAACAGATTTAGTGATCGAAGGCGAATGAAAGGCAGAGGGTAAATGATAACATGAAACTAAAATTTAAAAAACAACAGTTCCAGATCGATGCTGTTAATGCTGTGGCCGATTGTTTTGCCGGCCAGCCGAATGAAGAAGCTTTTTTTGCGCTAGGTGGAAAAAGACAGATAAGCCTGCTGGAAAAAGGCTTTAGAAACCGACCCATCGATCTTTGCCCACAGGATGTGCTTGCCAATATTAACGTGGTACAGAGAAGAAATGGTTTAAAACCATCGGCCGGGCTGGCTGGGGAATATAACCTTACTGTAGAAATGGAAACGGGGACGGGTAAAACTTATGTTTACATCAAAACAATGTTTGAACTGTTCCAACGTTATGGCTGGAATAAGTATATCGTCGTTGTCCCTTCCATCCCCATCCGGGAGGGTGTGCGCAAAGCCTTCAAGATTACAGAAGATCATTTCATGGAACAGTACGGGCGCAAGGCCCGTTATTTTATCTATAATTCACGTTATTTATCTGATATCGATCAGTTTGCCAGGGATTTCGGTATTAACGTTATGATTATTAACATCCAGGCCTTCAATGCTCGGGGCAAGGATGCCCGTAGGATTTACATGGAGTTGGATGATTTCCAGTCACGAAAACCTATTGATATTATTGCCCGGACAAACCCCATTGTCGTTATCGATGAGCCCCAATCTGTGGAGGGGAAAAAAACCAGGGAGTCTTTGAAGCTGTTTAAACCACTCTTTACCTTGCGTTATTCTGCCACGCACCGGGAAGATTACAATAAGGTCTACCGGCTTGATGCCATGGATGCCTACAATAAACAGCTGGTTAAAAAAATCAGCGTCAAAGGGATCACCGTCAAGGGAACCAGGGCCACAGACGGTTACCTTTTTCTAGAAGGGATTGATATCAGCAGCAGGCATTCACCCCGGGCACGCTTGGAATTTGAAAAGAAATTTTCTACCGGGCTTCGGCGGGAAATGCGGCGGATCCTTGTGGGGGACAACCTCTACGAGCTTTCCGGTTATCTGGAACAATACAGGGGCTATATTGTATCGGAAATAAGCGCCCAGGAAAGGAAAAACAGGGTAGAATTTGCCAATGGGGTTACCTTGTACCCCGGGGATGCCCTCGGTGATGTAAACGAAATGACCATGCGCCGTATCCAGATCCGGGAAACGATCAGGTCTCATCTGGAAAAGGAAAAAAATCTTTATTCCCGGGGGATCAAGGTCCTTAGCCTTTTTTTTATTGACAAGGTGGCCAAATATAGACAGTACGATGCCAAAGGCAGGCAGATAAATGGAGTTTATGCACAAATTTTTGAAGAAGAGTACCGGAAGGCAGTAGTAGATTATTTGCAAACAGCCGATCACAATTACGCAACCTATTTGCTGCAGATCGACGCGGCAAAAACACATAACGGTTACTTTTCCATCGATAGAAAAGGCCATATGATGGATCCTAAGGTTAAGGCAAGAGAAACTGATTCCGAGGACGTGGGTGCTTATGATCTGATCATGAAAGACAAGGAAAGACTGCTTAGTTTTGCTGAACCCACCCGTTTTATCTTTTCCCATTCTGCCCTAAAGGAGGGCTGGGATAATACCAATATCTTTCAAATTTGCACCTTGAAACATAGCGATTCTACGATGAAGAAACGGCAGGAGGTAGGCAGGGGGCTGCGGCTCTGCGTAGACCAGACAGGCGAACGTATCGATGGCAGCATACCCGGTATCAGGGTACACGATATCAATGTTCTCACCGTGGTGGCCAGCGAATCATATGACACCTTTGCCCGGGAGCTGCAGAAGCAGATCGCTGAGACGCTAACTGATCGGCCCCGCAAGGTCAATAATGAATTTTTCCAGGGAAACGTGTTGATCAATGAAAAAGGCCTGAGGATCCATATTGACGGGGGCCTGGCCAGGAAAATTTACCAGGGTTTTGTCAGAAATTATTACGTCGATGGGGATGACAGCCTTACGGAAAGGTATTATCAGTCGGCGGAGAACGGCAAACTCTGGCTCCCTGAAGAGTTAAAGGAACACCAACAGGCATTGATCGAGCTTTTGGGTATGATCTATAGCGAAACTTCCTCACCGTTGGTGCAAAATGAGCGCAATGGGAACGTGGAACTACAGATCAATGATAATTTTTATCGGAAGGAATTCCAGAAACTTTGGAAAAGGATCAATGCCAAATCTACCTATACTGTCAGTTTCGATACAGGTGAACTAATCAGAAGGTGTATAGCAGCCCTGGATGAGGGCCTAGGGATTGCTGATATTACCTACCAGATTAAGGATGGCGTACTAGATCGCATCGAATCAAAAGAACAATTGCAAAAGGGAGGGAGTTTTAGCACCAGGGATTCTGCTACAGGAAAAATTCCTTCCGCGGCTACCCCCGGTATACGTTATGACCTTGTGGCCAAATTGCAGGACGGAACCCGCCTTACCCGTAAAACAATCATCAATATTTTAACAGGTATCAAAAAGGCTACCTTTGACCAATTCAAAAAAAACCCCGAGGAATTTATTACTAAAGCAGCCCGCACTATCAACATGGAGAAGGCTGCCTCTATCATTGAGAGGATCACCTACAATACCACTGGAGAAACCTATGAAGCGGAAATATTTAGGCAGTGTAATCCGAGGGGTACACTTGGGGTAAACGCTTTGGCTGTAGATAAGCATATCTATGATTATGTCATAACCGAATCGGAAATAGAAAAAAAGTTTGTTAGGGAAATGGATATCAGTGGGGAGGTCAGCGTTTATGCCAAGCTACCCAAAAGCTTTTTTATTTCCACCCCTGTGGGCAATTATAGCCCGGATTGGGCTATTGCCTTTAAGGAAGGTAAAGTTAAGCATACCTATTTTATTGCTGAAACCAAAGGAAGCATGGAATCGATGGGGCTCCGGGATATTGAAAAAGCCAAGATACACTGTGCCAAAAAACACTTTGAAAAAATTAGCAACAATTGTGTCAGGTATGGTGTCGTTAATAGTTTTGAAAAGCTTTTGGAAATAGTAAGGTAAGGGATCTATTTGCCGAAGCCCATCTTTTTTAGTTAATCGCTAGCTTGTGATCATGGTTTTCCAGAAAAACAAAATCAGAAATATCTTTTCGGGGCGGCGGCGTGCTTTCTTTGACGGGGTACCCCAGGGGGACTATGGCAACAGATTCAACACCATCCGGCAAATGCAATAATTCGTCAACACCCTGGTGATCATAATTTCCAACGATTACTGTTCCCAGCCCCTGATCATACGCTGCCAAACAAAAGTTTTGGCAGGCAACACCTACATCAAACATAAGCCAGTCGCCCTTCCTGGTCATTGGTGTACCTTTTTTATAACCCGAAATTCCCTTTTTCCCGCAAAAAACCAGAACCAGGGGTGCCTGTAAAAGTGCTTTTGTGGCTGGATTTCTTTCCGCCAGCAGTTCGGCCAACTTTTCCTTATTTGTCTTTTCCTTAACTATGACCAGTTCCCAGCACTGTGTATTGGCCCATGAGGGCGACCAGCGCACAGCTTCCAGCAATATGGACAGGATTTCCCCGGGGATTTCCTGATCCTTAAAATTTCTTACGCTTCTCCTTTGTTCCAAGCATTCTCTTGTTTCCATCTTCCTGCCCCCTTTTTCATACTATCTTCATTTTAACATTTTTCCCCCAAAATGGGAACTTGGAAGGTGAAGGTATCGATATATCAGTCATTGTTGCAAGCATTTGGCATAAATTTGTTTTACTATTTAAAATGTTTTAGGGGGAAACTATGAAAACAAGAATTTAAGGGAAAAGTAGTTGGTGATGACGATGAAGAAAATAAAGGATCGTGTGCTACTAGGAGTATTGGTAGGGGTTTTCAGTGCCATTGTCGGGCGATTGTTGAATACTTTTGAATACCGTGCCGGATTGACTGATGCCAAATACGATAATATGGCTGCCAACCTTTTCGTTGATAAAAGGCAGATTGGCACGCCGGAGGGGAGAACAATTGGGGCGGTTGTCAATGCGGTACTAACCGGTGTTGCCGGAATATCGATTGTTTACCTCCTTTCGATGACCGGGAGGGACAAACCTGTTCTAAAGGGGATGGGCATCGGCATCTTGTTCTGGCTTGCCCTGTTTGGGCTAACGCCAAGGGTTGGCATCGTGGAGAGATTTAAAAAGCCTCTAAGCCCCCTTTTGGGCCTGGTAGATCACCTTATCTTCGGCGGTCTATGCGGTTGGATTGTTTCTAAGTTTGGAGATAGCACGTTGTTTCCCGATGTCGGGCAAAAAAATGTCAAAAGAAAACTTCCCCTTTTCTCCTATGCGAAAAAACCGGGAACCCGGGGAAATACAATTAAATAAATTGTGCAACCGAATTTCGCCGGGGATTTTCCCAGTTTTCTAGGCAATTAAATAACATTAACACCGAGGGTTTCTTTCATTTCCTTTAGGGCGAATTCATGGGCCTGGTTATCGAATGATGCCACACAGTTTTTCCTCACTGTCACATCGTAATGCCTCATGCGGGCATCGGCTGCAGTATAAAGAACGCATATCTGGGTGCAGACGCCGGTTAATTCCAGTTCCTTTACCCCAAGTTCCCTTAGTGTCAGATCGAGATCGGTGCCAAAAAAGGCGCTGTAACGTCGCTTATAAATTAGGAAATCCTTTTCCCTGGGAGTGAGAGCCTCGATCACCTCGCCGCCCCACTCACCGGCAAGGCAATGGGGGGGGAACATAATAAATTCTGCATCACCGGGCAGGTGCTGATCGGCAATATAAATAATTGGATTTCCCTCTGAACGCCATTCCCGCAATCTAAATGAAACGTTGTTGACCACTTCCTCCGGCCTCCCAATAAAGAGGGCACCATCCTTTTCTATAAAATCATTAAGCATATCAATAACCAACAGGGCTTTGGACATTATTAGTTCCTCCTATCACTTATGTTGAAAAATAAACGATATTCTTATGCCAGTGCTTGGTGCTTTGACGGTGATATGTTTTACATTATTCGATTGTGGTTCTCCCTAGTTAAGCGATCAACCCTTTTTAGCATGGCGGGGATTCTGTTTGCCCCGCCCAAATTTTTTATCAATTCTGCAGAAAAACCTAGATCAATGCCGATACTGCTAATATATAGAGGCTTATTACTTTTGCCGCGATACACATGGGCATAATTTTGGCAGCCCCTAAAATATGATTTTGCAACACCAATAACAGGTGTTTTATTATTCAATATTCCGAATAGGTAGCTGCCCAGCCCTTTTTTACCCTTCTCCAGCACGACGAAACCATCAATTATAATTAAATCAATTTCCTCTTTAATACTTTTATAAACTTCGAGCAGACAGGGGAGTTCCCTTTTGTAAAATTCCCCCGGTATATATTCACTAACTGGTTTAATTATTTTACAGTGCTCAGAAATGATTTTTTCTTTGGGTGCAACTTCAAACACGATACAGCATGCCTTGGCATAATCCCCATAGTAGTAGACATCAAGACAGGCAATTTTAGCTGGCTGCCGGGGTAAAGACGGTCCATTGGGATACAGGTAGGCCATCCGATTCCGGCCTAAAAAACTTTCTTTTGGATTAGGGTGATTGTGATAATCTATCAAGGTGCCTAAGATCCTTATAATTTGTAAAACTCTTATTTAGCAATATCTTGTGTTGGGTTAATAAATATGATACATGCCAAATCCCCCATCCTTAGCGGAAGGTACCGCCGGGGTTACCGCTCCATGGCCGGTGGCCCCGGCGGTGCCTGTTAGTTGGCTACCCAAATGTTTTCGTAATCTGCCTGGGCGCCATCGTTTAGACAGCATTCAATTATTTTTTTGCCCAAACCCGAAAGATCGGGGGTTAGGAATTGTTTTATCTCCTCTTTAAAAAAGTCTGTCAGAATCCTTGCCCCGGCATCATAACCTTCTTCTCCCACCTCATGCTGCCTGTCAACCTGCAACAACCTTCTAGTGATGTAGGTGCCGTCCACCTTGAGGGTGTTGAGCGCCTCGCCGAGGAGCGGGCAGCGGGCAGGAACTTTTTGTTCCGGTTTAAAATGAACCGTACCCCGGCGCGCCAGGTATTCCCGGATAATCCACTGGGGCATAAAACCAACTTTATAGGCACCAATATATTGGTTGGGGATCAGGCTATACTTGGTTTCCGGGGTATTAATCATCTGTTCCAGTAGCAAGTTGGCCTGATCCACCATTTTTCCGGTAGCGAAAGGCCAGTAGGAACCTACACCTTCGCCAGAGAGGCCTTCACCGCTGATAATGCTCGGGTTATCATAGCCCCGGGGTGATACAAGTCTCCAGAGCCAGGCCAGGGCCGGGGGCAGGATATGCAGCATGCCAATTATCCCATATGTTGGTTTTTCCCTGGTACAGGGCGGGGTCCTTACCCCGAAACTTCGGACATCCACTTCGATGGGTTCATCTACTGTATCAGGGACAAATTTTCTGGGCATGATTACCCTGGGATTGGGGCAAGGTTCTCCTGTGCTATCTAGGGTATGTTCCCAGATGAGGCAGGTGGATCCCGGGGTACCCTGGAGATTGAAAAAGAACAAGGGTTCGCCGGGGTGTATGCTCAATTTTTCATAGAAGGGATCTGTGCCATAACTGGTGATATGATTTATTCTCAGAAACCAGCCATTTTCCGCGTCTTTGACGACCAATTTTTTGCCTGCCTGCTGGAAGGATGAATGACAGAGTGCCATATCATCGGTGATGGGGCATAGCTCGCTAGTCTCCTTTAAATCAAGATAAATTTGCTCGCCGGTATCAATGCCCCGGGCCAGCAGGAGGCGACCATTGTCTTCCCGGTGAAGGGGGCCGATCATTTCACTTTTTCCCCCGCCGCTGGCCCCCTCATGCATGAGTACCAATGTGTTATCGTAAGGCGTAATGACCTTTACCGTGGAGGCATGGGCAGTCAGCCAGCCTTCCTGCTCGCCAAAATCAAGCAGGACGCTATAAACACCTTTTTTGGCACTGGGGCCCGGATAAAGATTATAGGAGAATATTTCATGCAGGTGATCCTGCCGGTTGTGTACAACGATTTGTTTGCCATCAAAATGCGTCTGCCTGAAAGGCGGGACGAGATAGATAACGGCCCGGGGGGTAAATCCTTCAGGAATTTCCCCGGCAGGGATAAAACCCTGAAGATCGGCCAGCCCGCCTGCAAAAAAGCCGGCGTTTTCCGGGCCAATGAGCAGAGCGGGGTAGCTCAGGTTTTCACCCTCCCCGCCGGCAGGAAAGGGCATGACGATAAGGCTCTCCTTCTTTAGCCAGTCAAAACTTAACTGGCGCAGGGGCCCAAAGTCCTTTTTATAAACATCCCGATACCTTGGTTTATCGGTGGCCTTGTCATCTGCGATGATCATTGAATCAGGATCGCGTCTTCGCATATAATCATCCACATAGTTTGCAACAATGCCATTTTTGCACCTTGCCACTGTAGCCTCCACAATTTTACCATATCCGGCGATATTGTAGGATATTTCAAACAGATCGCGCCCTTTCCCCCCCATGGCTAAATCCAGAATATGCTCACGGCTTTTCGGAACAGTCACCCTGGGATGATTACCCAGGATCTCCTTCAGGTCGCCACCCAGGTTCATCCTTTCCAGATAATTATTCATTTTTTATCCTTCCCATTCGTATTTTTTCCCTATTATACTAATTATAGCAGAAAAATCTTGGAAAATAAGTGGTTTACTTGCCTGTCGAGATATCCATTGCTGAAAAGTAGCCGGTCCGGCAAGGGTTTTCGGGCACCTAAACAGAAATAGTAATGCGGAGAGGATGAAGGAAAAATAGTCAGGCAAAAAGATGAACTTATCGCCCCCATCGTTAAATGGGCCGGGGGCAAGCGACAAATCATTGAGCAAATAATAAAATATGTGCCGGAGGATTTTTCTACCTATTTTGAACCCTTTCTTGGCGGGGGGGCGGTTCTATTTGAATTGCAACCCAGGAAAGCTGTTGTAAGTGACATTAGTAAAGAGCTGATTAATATTTACCAGGTTATAAAAAACAGTATTGAGGAACTAATCGAGGATCTAAGGAAACATCGGAACGACAAGGGGTATTTTTACGAGGTGCGTCGCAGGGATCGGGATCGGGAACATTACAACAGGCTCCCGGCTGTCCAGAGGGCTTCAAGGATGCTCTTTCTAAACAAGACATGTTTTAACGGTCTTTTCAGGGTAAACAAGTCTGGGGAATTCAATGTCCCATTTGGTAATTATAAAAAACCCAATATTGTTAACGAAAAAACTCTGCGGGCTGTTAGCAACTATTTTAACGAGTCCACAATAACTATTGCCTGTTGGGATTTCGAGCGTGCCCTGGAGGGGGCGGAAAAAGGTGATTTTGTTTACCTTGACCCGCTCCCCTTTCTGGCTCTTCTAACTTTACCAATTATTGTGAGAAAGGTTTTGATCGGAGCGAGCAGCTGCGCCTGAAAAAGGCCTGCGACAGCCTGCATAAAAAAGGAGTCAGCTTTCTCCTTTCTAACTCGGCAACAGACTTTATCAAGGATCTTTACCGGCATTATCGCATCGAAGTTATACAGGCGAAAAGGGCCATCAATTCCAAGGCCAGTGGAAGAGGCGCGGTTGATGAAGTGCTGGTGATGAATTATAAATAACCGGGGATGGGAGGCGGAAATAAATTTTTGTTTTAAATAACGTAGATCCGGGCAAAAAACCTATCAAAATATGGCTACCGGATATAAGCCATATCGATGAGGGGGCTCTCGCCCAGGCCCAAAACCTTGCCGAGTTGCCCTTTATTCATAGGTGGGTGGCTTTAATGCCGGATGTACATGAAGGTTATGGTATGCCCATCGGTGGGGTTATTGCTGCTGAGGATGTTATTATTCCCAATGCAGTCGGTGTGGATATAGGCTGCGGTGTGGTGTTCACGAAAACTGATGTTTTGCGTAGTACTTTATCGGATGAGTCTGTGCGGGCTCTCGTTGGCAATATTATGCGCAATGTTCCCACAGGCTTTCAGCACCATGGGAAAAGGCAGAGCAGTGGGACAATCGATAAGTTTAAGGAAACTTTATCTGCCGCATCCAAATCCTACGATTTGTTTGCGGAAATAGACAGGGCATATTACCAAATTGGCACCCTTGGGGGTGGCAATCATTTTATAGAAATACAGGAGGACAACGATGGCTTTGTTTGCCTGATGGTTCATACCGGCAGCCGTAACCTGGGCAAAAAAATTGCCGATTATTTTAATAAAAAGGCCAAACGGCTCAATGCCAAATGTTTTCCTGAGGTGCCTGAACATTATGATCTTGCCTTCCTGCCGATCGATACGGAGGAAGCAAAGGAATATCTTTTGTGGATGGATTTTGCACTCAAATTTGCCCAAAAAAACAGGCAAAGAATTTTGGATGTGGCCATGCAGGAAATCGGTGCAAAGATTCCCGGTGTGGACTATACCCTTACTTATAATGCACACCACAATTATGCCTCTCTGGAGCATCATTATGGCAAGGATGTATGGGTACACCGCAAGGGTGCTATACGTGCCCGCAACGGTGAAATAGGCATTATTCCGGGAGCAATGGGCTCTCCCAGTTATATTGTCAGGGGCAGGGGCAATCCGGAATCCTTCTACAGTTGTTCCCATGGTGCCGGACGGCGTATGAGCCGTGCTGCGGCGCTGAGGGAATTTTCTACAGAGGAGACCATTTTGGATCTGAAAAAGCGAGGTGTGGTGCTGGGCATGGCTGACAAATCGGCGGTTGGCGATGAAAGCCGGCACGCCTATAAAAACATAGAAGATGTCATGCGGGATCAGGCCGATCTGGCCAGGCCCATACTGAAGCTTAGAACGATAGCTGTTATCAAGGGCAGCGAAAGGCGCCGCAGGTGGAAGAAAAAAAGAAAATAAAATAGAATGTGCAAATAAAAAGTAGGAAACAAAACCAACGGGCGGGTTTTATTTTTTTTTTTGCAGGTATTTGGAAATATGTAGGGAATTATAGCAGAATATTGTAGAGCCCTGTCCGGTCGAACTTGGTTCAGCCGAGTTCAGGTAATGACATAAAACGCTTTGTTTTCTGTTAATATTTATTTATTTTGCTACCCATTCTCTATGTGCGCCTACTTGTTATTGCCGGTAAAGGCCAAACATTTGATTCATAATTTTTGATCCATGCGGGAGGATCGGGAAAATGAAGTCGTTGCTTTTTACAATTGAGGAAAACTGTATCGGTTGCAATAAGTGTATTTTTTACTGCCCTGTGGAGGACGCCAATGTATCCTTTATCAATGAAAAAGGGGAAAATAAAATTCGTGTCAATGACAGCAAATGTATCATGTGCGGCAAGTGCCTGGATGTTTGCGATCATCATGCCCGGGATTTTCGGGATGATACGGAGCGTTTTTTTGCTGATCTGGAAGAGGGTGCCGTCATTTCCATAATTGCAGCTCCAGCGGTTAAAACAAATTTTACCGATTACAAAAGGCTATTTGGTTATCTACATGCTACCGGGGTTAAACACTTTTATGATGTTT
>DUNV01000071.1 GCA_012839215.1 Bacillota bacterium | reverse complement strand
GAGCATGATGGCCATCGAGCCGAAATGTTTCCCAATAACAATTTGCCTTTCGAGGCCCACATCCTCGGGACTAAAGACTTCATAGGTTCCGGGAAATTTAATGACCCCATCGGCATGGATACCCGATTCATGGCGGAACATATTATCTCCAACGATGGATTTGCCCGGTGGCAAATTCCTACCCGAGGCACCAGCTACATATTCCGAGAGCTCGCGTAGCATTTTGGTTTCTATATGCTGGTTTTTTTGGAAAAGAATTTTGAGCGCCATCACCACTTCCTCCAAGGCGGCATTGCCGGCTCTTTCCCCCAGCCCATTTACCGTAACACCTACAAACCGAGCACCAGCCCTAATTCCTGCAAGGGCATTAGCCGTGGCCATGCCAAAATCATTATGGGTATGCATTTCTATTTCCATTCCCGTTTCTTTGATCAGGCGGGAAACGGTCTCAA
The DNA here is from genome assembly GCA_012839215.1 of Bacillota bacterium. Taxonomy (GTDB): domain Bacteria; phylum Bacillota; class Dethiobacteria; order DTU022; family UBA8154; genus DUNV01. The sequence goes on along the minus strand of DUNV01000071.1, from coordinate 29,043 downwards.
AAGTTTGAAATGGTTCCAATATCCCTATGGTATCACAATAACGCAGGCGATCGGCACCGGCCTTTTTGGCCGCCAGGGTAAATTGCAAAAGATAATCAAAATCTGTACGAGAAGCATCTTCGGCATTAACTGAGATGTACACTCCATGTTCCTTGGCAAATTCAGTGGCACCAATCATCTGTTCGAGAACCCGTTCACGTGTGCTGCCAAGCTTATGCTTAATGTGTATATCCGATGTGGAAATGGATATGGCCAGTGCATCAACCCCGCAATCCAGTGAATGCTTTATATCTTCGATATTGGCCCTGTTCCAGGCCATCAGGCTGCATTTTAGGTTCATGCCGGCTATTTTTTTAATAGCCGCCTTTTCATTTCCCCCCATAACCGGAACCCCTACCTCCAACTGTTGGATTCCGATTTCATCGAGCAACCTAGCGATACGGATTTTTTCCTGGTTTGAAAAAACAACCCCTGCTGTTTGTTCCCCATCCCGCAATGTTGTATCGACAATAATAACATCATTTCTTTTTATTCCCTGGGTAAAATTAACCGTCATTTTATCCCCCTGCTTTATTTCCAAGCAGAGCAACCCTCCTTTCGTATCGATAATCCATATCGATTAGCAAAGTACAAGATTATCCCGGTGAATGACTTCTTCATTTCCCGGATAGCCGAGAACAATTGTAACTTCTGTGGATTTATAGCCCATAATTTGCCGTAATTCTTCAGCATTGTAATTCACTAGCCCCCGGGCAAGTTCCAATCCGCTCTGACTGGCAATACTAACTGTCTCCCCTTTTAAAAAGTCACCCTCGATGCTGGTAATACCGATAGGGAGGAGGCTTTTACCCTCATCGGTAATTGCCGTTGCAGCACCCTGATCAACATAAATGGTACCCTTTATTTTTTGGGTAAAGGCTATCCAACGTTTTCTGCTACGCAGGTGTCCCTGCCGGGAATAGAAAAGGGTACCTATTTCCTCGCCCTCAATGATACGCCTTAAAATGTTTTCCTGGCGACCGTCGGCAATAACCATGTCGATCCCCGAATTCATGACCATTTCGGCTGCCTCGATCTTACTGGCCATTCCCCCCTTGGCCAGCATTTCATCTGTACCCCCGGCCATATTTCTTATTTCTGGAGTTATTTCGGTAACGAGGGGTATACATTTTGCTGCCGGGTTAATGCGCGGATCTTCCGAACACAGACCATCTATGTTGGTTAAAATAATTAGTAGATCAGCCCCAACAATTGTGGCTACCAATGCTGAAAGCTTGTCATTATCTCCAAACTCTATTTCCTCAGTAGAAACGGTATCATTTTCATTAATTATCGGTATTGTCCCATACCTGAGCAGATGGAGTAGGGCATTGCGGGAGTTGATATAGCGCTGCCTGTTTTCTATATCCTCCCTGGTTAGCAAAACCTGGGCAACAATATGGCCGTACTCGGCGAAGAGTTTTTCATAAAACTGAATCAACAGGCCTTGGCCAATGGCGGCAAGTGCTTGCCTTTCCTCTATGGCCGCTGGTTTTGCTGTAAGACCCAGCCGACCGATTCCAGCCCCGATTGCCCCCGATGAAACTAGAATGATCTCCTTACCCCGGTTTTTTAGATCAGCTATTTCCCTGACCAACCTTTCTATAATGCCAAGGTTTAGTTTCCCTGTTTCATAAGTAAGCAGCCTAGTACCTACTTTAATGACAACTTTTCGCAACATTTTGAAATCTGTTAATCTGCTCAAAACAGACCCTGCCTTAATAAGTATTTTTAAAACCAAGTGTTATTCCCTATACAATCCATAGGTTCCGGTTATCATCAAGTCCGGATCCGTAAATCAGGATACCCCTAACTACCCAGCTGGTTACCCCTTTTTACTGCCTCAACCACTGCTTCAATCATAGAAGACCGAACAGCGCCCTTTTCGAGGGCAAGCAGGCCGGCACTGGTCAATCCCCCCGGTGAAGTTACTTTATTCTTTAACGAGGCAGGATGTTCCTTTGTTTCCCGCACCATTCTGGCTGTGCCCAGCATTGTTTGCACTGCCAGCATGGAGGCCGTTTCCCAGTTTAAACCCACCTCCACCCCACCATCGGCAAGAGCCTCCAGGACTAAAAGGCAATAGGCCGGGCCGCAGCCGCTTAGGCCCGCGGCGGCATCTAGAAGGTTTTCCTCCAAGGGGATGACCTTCCCCAGGGCACCCATGATATTTTTAACAAGTTCCTCCTCGCTATCGGAAACGCCCTTCCCCCTGCTGATAATGCTCATACCCTCCCCGACGAGACAGGGTGTGTTGGGCATGATGCGTACAACCCTCAGGGGTTTTCCAGCCCTCTCAAGAAGGCTATTTATCTGCATACCGGCAACGATGGAAATAATAAGTTGCTCGGATAAAAAATCCCTGATCTCCTCAATCAGTTCGTCCATGTTTTGCGGTTTTACAGCAATGAGAATTCTATCTGCCTCGCGGCAAACTACTTTGGCATCGGAAGTCGCCTTGAGCCCCCATTTATCCCGTAAGAATTCAGTTCTACCGGTATCTTTGTCATAAATAAGAAGGCCCTCAGGTGGAACAATTTTTTCCCTTAGCATACCTTCAAGAATTACACCACCCATTGTCCCGCAACCAATAACACCAAACATCCTAAACCCCCCGAAGAACAAAATAAAAAAACCATGTAATATATTTTATTATAAAGGAATGAGCATTGCAAGAAAGATCTCCAAACCCTAAGCTATTCTATCAGGTAATTACAAAAATTTTACCGAAAAAAACGCCTGCGGCAAAAACACAGGCGTTTTCAGATGAACTTGGTTTTTCGTAGTGGCATTACAATGGTATTACAACCTAAACCCTTCAACGGCCTTGTTTAACTCGCTGACCATTTCCTGAAAATCCATGGCTGTACTGGCAATCTCGCCCATAACAGCCGTCTGCTCCTCTACTGCAGCGGAGACCTCCTCGCTGCCCGAGCTAATTTCCTGGCTCGCCGATGCCACAAGTTCTATTTTTCTAACAATATCCTGTACTTCATTAATAATTGCCTTCAAAATGTCACCGGCTGTGGTCACTGCATTGGTTCCACTTTGTACATTTTCCGAGCTTTCAGCCATCTTTTTTGTTACATGGCCCGATTGGACCTGGATTAGGCCTACTATTCTTGAAATCTCTTCCGCTGAAAGGGAGGATTGCTCTGCGAGTTTGCCCACCTCGCTAGCCACAACAGCAAATCCCTTACCATGTTCACCGGCCCTGGCAGCTTCAATAGCGGCATTGAGGGCAAGAAGGTTAGTCTGTTCAGCAATTTCCTTAATTGTGATAACGATTTTTTCTATATCCCCAGCCTGATTATCCAATGAAATAACATCCTGCTGAAGGGCAGATACACTATCAGAAATTTTTTTCACCTGGATGACAGCAGTTTCAAGTGCATCCTCACCCTCCTGGGCCTTTTCAGAAATCTTGTACCCCAGCTTATTCATTTCTTCCGAACTTTCACTGAGATTTTGTGCATTGGCTGAAAATTCATTGGCAGAAGCACCTACTTCCTGCAGGGAAGCACTCATCTCCTCTGAGGAGGACGCTAGGGAATCACCTGAATCCCTAACCTTGCCTACCCCTGCTTTAACAACTTCGAACATGCCCCGAAGCGATTTTTGCATCGTGTCAAAGCTCCTGGCAAGAACGCCAATTTCATCCCCTAGATCGATAATGTGTCTGGGAACCTCATTAGAGAAAAATCACCGCCGGACATATTAGCAGCAAATTTGCTCGTTTCCTTAATAGGTGCTGCAATTGTGGAGGCAATGATTAAAGAACCTGCAAAACCAATAGCAAGCACAACAAGGGATACTATAAACATTAGATTTCGCATCCTGTAAATTCCGGCTAAAACATCATTCTGGTATGATCCTACAGCTATACCCCAGTTAATGCTTGATAGGGGTGCATAACCCATGTACCTTGTTTCCCCCATATAAATATAGTGATCTACCCCTTTTTCGCCCCTGCCCATCCTGGCAATTACATCCGCCAACGCTTCCAATGTTGGATCAGCCTTGGCATTTTCTATTATATTATCTTCATTGATAACATTTTCCACGTTTTGGTGTGCAACTGTATAACCATTGCCATCGGCAACAAAGGCATAGCCCCTTTCGCCGAACCCCTTTCCATCAATGACCTCACTAAAGAAGAGGCCATCAATAATGGAAACCAATGCCTTCCCGGAATTACCAATGGGCACAGCGAAAATCATAATCGGTTGGCCGATTTCCCGGCAGGTAAATATACTCGAAATTCCGGTTTTTCCTTCCAGGGCTTTCTTTATATAATCCCTATCCCCAAGCTGCGCGCTTGTTCCATCGGCATAGGCAACGTTTCCACCTGGTTCCACAATTCCCAGTTTTAAAACATTCAGCCTCCTCTGCTCTCGGGCTAGAACCCTTTTTTGAACCTCCCAATCCATCGATCGTATTTCCTCAGCAGCCGCCAGCGTTTCCAAAACAGCGACCTGTGCCCCGATATGGCTATCAACTAACAAGGCTCCATCTTCGGCTAGTTTAATTAGTGCCTGGTTAATTTCTGCCTTAATTGAGCTAGTAGATCCACTATAGGCCACCAATCCTAGGGAAAGACATGCGATCAGGATCAGAATAAAAGAAGATGCCACCACTTTCTGTGAAATGCTTTTAAACTTCATATTAACCCCCTACCATAAAATGTTCTCCTTATAATGCTCGTTAATATTATATTTTCCCCAGGCCTGGGCAACATAGTTATTTAGCCCTTTTTTATATAGCCAGATGATTCCCTCCTTTCCGGACGCTCGTAATAATAACCGGGCCCAAGGCAGAATATACTAGTTAAAATATTCATAAGTGACCCCCTGTATATATGATTTGACAAGTTTCGAATTATTCCTCTATTTTGCTACACCGAAAAATCGTCATAATATTTTTCGTCATTATTTATGTTTGACAATATGTTTGACAAAAAAAAAAGAATCGGTTAAAATATTCATATCTAGGGGAGTAGCTCAACTGGCAGAGCGACGGTCTCCAAAACCGTAGGTCGCGGGTTCAAGTCCTGTCTCCCCTGCCACATTGAAGGCCGTGGAATCAATATCCACGGCCTCTGCTATTTTGTACATCCTATAAAGTCATATTTATTTCCTAACGATGTTCCATGATTTAATAGATCATCTTCAAGCCTGGGAATAGCTGATAAAATACGCTTTATTATACAGTTATCAAGTTTACACAAATCTTTTAGCATGCGGCTTTTATCAATAATATGTCATCGGGCATCCAGAAGATCGATAATGATGATCTGCGGCCTGGCAAAAAACCTTACCGGCGGGGTAATGGTTCCGATTCCATTGGATATAATCACCCTGGTCCTGCCTGTTTCGACGATCCCAGTCCGGTACTTCTGGCCAAATTTTGAGGAAGTAAAGGGAGCCCACAGGCCAAAAAACGTAACCTGGCCTCCGTGAGTATGCCCGGCAAGGACCAGGTCTATTTTATCTGTCATCATATCCTCCACATAATCAGGATTATGCGTAACTAAAATAGTAAAATCCCCGTCTCCAACACCGTCAAGCATTGGCTCAATATCCTGAACATCTTCCAGGTAATCGCCAACTCCCCCCACCTTAATCCGCCCGCCGTCTTTCCCAATCCAGTAGGCCGCATTATCAATCGGCTGGATACCGGCCTTCACCATGCATTCCCTGGTTAAAGCAGCATCCTCCCAGTGATCATGGTTCCCCAAAACGCCGTAGCTGCCAAGGGTTGTCTCCAAATTACCTAATTCGTCAAAGCAGTGCTCTATATAATGCGAACTTCTGTGTACATAATCTCCTCCAAGCAAAACAATGTGGGGGTGCAAATCATTTACCCTTTCAACAAGCCTTCCAAGCCTTTCCTTAGAAAAAAATGGGCCATGATGAATATCCGTTAAAAAAACTATCCTGGTTCCCCGGAACTGAGGTGGGATATTGGAATGGGGGAAAACAATATATTTCTCCTGCAGAAAAAAAGGCTCCAGGAAAACATACACCCCCGCAAAAAACACAATTAGGAAAAATAACAGCATAACCCTTTTAATTCCGATCATCCTCCCATCCTCATCACCATTGCCTGAATTTCTTTACTCCTACACGAAAATCCTTCCCGGCCCTCTACAAATTTGTTTTACGAATGTTTGCTAAAAGATAGGAACAGGTGTATGATAATAGCAAACATAAGTTCTATGGGGGTCCTTTTTATGTCAAGCAAACTTTTTAATCAATTTCAATGCAGCAGCATGATGTTAGCGGAACATATCGAGGCTCTAGGTAAACATCGCCAGGAAAGAGATAGGTCTCATGAGCTGCATATCCCTGAGATCGATCAGCAACAATATGAGGAGTGGGAACGGCTGCTAAAGAAATCCCTTGATTATAGAACCTCCATCTTCATTTCCTATATTTATAATAGCCGGAGGGTTATGACAAAAGGCTATGTTAAACAGATAAACGTCACTAATAAAACAATTATTCTACAGACCCCGGCCAAAACTAAAACGATAGCGGCAAATAAGATAATTTTTATAAAGGCTGCATAAAAATGGGTTTTACGCTGTCGCATTATTTAATTAGAAATTTGCCTTTTGGAGAGGCTAAGAAAAATAGTATCACTAAATACATAGGAGGGATTATTTTGGCGGACAAAATCCTTAGAGTTGATATGACCAGTCTCCAAACCATATGGCAAAATTTGCCGGAAAAATACAGGATGCTGGGCGGCCGGGGACTGACCTCCCGAATTATTGCCGATGAGGTGCCTCCCACCTGCCACCCTCTGGGTCCTGCTAATAAATTGATTGTTACCCCGGGGTTGCTAGGCGGGACTACTGCTCCCCAGTCCGGGCGCATATCCATCGGAGGCAAGAGCCCCCTGACCGGCGGTATTAAGGAATCCAATGCTGGCGGCCTGATAGCCCAAAAGCTGGGCTCCCTGGGAATAAGGGCAATTGTGGTCGAAGGACAGGCGCCCGCGGGGAAAACTTATTTGCTGGAGGTATATGATAATGCTGCCCGCCTGGTAAAGGCAGATGATCTGGCCGGCAAGGGTTGCTACGAGATAACTGATGCCATTTGGGACCGCTATGATAAAAAAGCCGCTATAATGACCATTGGGCCGGCTGGGGAAATGCGCCTCACAGGTGCTGGGATATCGGTAACCGATCCCAATGGGAGTCCTGGCCGCTTTGCAGGAAGAGGTGGCCTGGGGGCCCTGCTGGGATCCAAGGGACTAAAGGCCATCGTGGTTTTAACAGATAAAACTTTTGAGGCCCACTGTTATGATAGTGAGCGCTTTAATGCTGCGGCCAAACGCTTTGTGGAGGTTTTGAGAAAAAATCCTGTCAGCGGCCAAACCCTGCCGTCCTATGGAACCAACGGGCTGGTAAATGTCATCAACGAGGCAGGCGCCCTACCCACCCACAATTTTCGAGAGGGTACATTTGCCGGGGCGGGAAATGTCAGCGGTGAACGGATGGCAGAGCTGATTAAAGAACGGGGTGGTAAAACAGGGCATCCCTGCCATCCGGGATGTGTCATAAAATGTTCGAACATCTACAAGGATAAAAACGGCGAAGTATTAGTTTCTCCCCTGGAATATGAAAGTGTCTGGGCCCTGGGGCCTCACTGCGGCATTGATGATCTGGATGCCATCGCCTATATGAATAGGCTGTGCAATGATGCCGGTGTCGATACGATTGAAACCGGGGGTGCTATCGGGGTGGCCATGGAAGGCGGTCTCATACCCTTCGGTGATACACAGGGCGCCATAGGGTTGCTCGAGGAGATAAAAAAGGGAAGCCCCCTGGGAAGAATAATTGGTTCCGGAGCAGCGATAACCGGTCAGGTTTTTGGTGTTCAAAGGGTAGGGGTTGTAAAAAGGCAACATATAACCGCCTATGATCCGCGGGCAGTAAAAGGTATGGGCGTAACCTACGCCACCAGCCCTATGGGTGCGGATCATACCGCCGGCTACAGCGTGGCGGTAAACATCTTGCGCCAGGGCGGGTACGTTGATCCCCTTTCCACCCGGGGACAGCTTGAAACTTCCCTCAATCTGCAGGTGGCAACTGCTGCTATTGATAGCCTGGGATTGTGTATTTTCATTGCCTTTAGTTTCCTGGAACAGGAAGATTCTTTCGGTTTAATCCTAGAAATGATCAACAGCAAAATGGGAAGCAATTGGTCTGCGGAAGACTTTACACGTCTCGGCGAAGAAATCATAAACACCGAATTGGGCTTTAACCACCAGGCAGGTTTCACCAAAGCAAAAGATCGCTTGCCCGAATTCTTTGAAACCGAAAAATTTCCACCTCATAATGAGGTTTTTGATGTGAAACAGGATGAATTGGATAAAATTTTTACATTTGCAGAGGAGGTAGAAACAGATGCAGGTAAAGCTGCGAGTTTACGCTGACTTGGCTGAAGAAGCATCCAAAAACACAGGTGACAACTATAATTTCAATGTTAACCCCGGAACCACAGTAGCTCAACTGCTAGACGAAGCCGGCATTAACAACAGAAATGTGCGGATCGTCATGATCAATAAAAGTCAGGCTGAACTGGATACAGCAGTTAGAGACGGCGATGAAATCAGTGTTTTCCCCTCCATGGGTGGATTCTAGGAAAAATCAGAGCCTTCGGCTATGTGCCTGGCACTATCAACCCGCACTAGGGACTTTCACCCATTAGACTGCGCCCATGCCGGGCGCACCAAAAAGCAGGCCCTGGCAGCTATTTTGCTGCCGGGGCCTGCTTTTTGCCAAATCAACAGCGATTTTTTTCCAGGCCTGGTAAAATTATTCTATTGTATCTTTGAGCATCCTGACAAAGCTACCCATAACACCCATTATTTCTTTCCCTTTTTCCCTTACCTCATCACTAATTTTTTCTCCGCTGGCCTTTACAAGGCCCTGCAGGCTTTCCATTCATTTTTCAGCGGAAACAGTTATTTTTTTTATATCCATCCAACCTACACCTCCATGATCAGTTTTCCCCGGAGATGCAGATTATACAACATGGTTCCACATATAATTTTTTTCGCATACAACTTCGGGGGTAATTTCGTTTACCGGTAAACTATTTGTCAGGCATTAGACGGGACATTGTTTCTTCAAAAACTTGCAGATCCCTGGGCCCAAAAAGAACAAAACGGACAGTTTTAAGGTTTTGCGGTTTGGAAACAGCAACCTCTTCCATGACAGTTTTTATAGCAACTTCTGCTGCTTCGGCTAGGGGATAACCAAATATGCCGGCAGAAATTGCCGGAAAAGCAACGGAATCTATTTCTTTCTGGCTGACAAGCTTGAGAGCATTGCGATAACAGTTCCCCAGCAGTACAGCCTCCGGCTTATCGGTACCATAAACCGGCCCGAGGCAGTGTATGACATAACGATTAGGAAGATTGTGGCCTCCGGTAATAACTGCCTCTCCGGTCTTTATGGGGGCAAGTGGGCGGCATTCCTGCTCTAGACCGGGGCCCGCGGCCCGATGGATAGCCCCTGCAACCCCGCCTCCTCTTAAAAGCTGGGCATTTGCTGCGTTAACAATCGCCGCAATATCGGGTTGGGCAGTTATATTGCCCTGGACACACTCAATGGCAACACCTTCATATTCCTTTCTCATATCATTTCCTCCCTTGCGTAGTAGCCCTGTGTGTAATAGCCCTGTGTAAAATATTTTGAAAACCCCTGTTTTCCGTCTCCCAATGCAGGATTATAGCGACAGACATCGAAATATCAGTAGCAGGAAAAATAAATGTATCATTTTTGTAAGGAGTGCCTTTTGTAGTATGGTCAACACACTAAAAAAAATTGGATTATGTTTTTTTCTATTTTTAGGAATAAGTGTTTTCCTTGTTTTATTTTCAGCTGGCTGTGATCTTTTCGAGGTTTCCTTCCACGATCCCCAGCTTGAAAATTGCATTCGCGAAGAAATCAATATATTCGATAGAAACCTTATAAGAAAGGATCTATCTACGATAATTTCGCTTGATTTGGCCGGGAAAAATATTTCCAACATCTCGGGGCTGGAAGAGGCAAGTTCTTTAGAAAGCCTCTACTTGGGTGATAACAACCTTGTCGATATTTCCCCCTTGGCAAAATTGGAAAACCTATGGGAACTCGATTTGCACAGCAATAAAATTATTGATATTTCACCCCTGGCAAAACTAAGGAAATTGGAAAATCTTTACCTTTTCGATAACAAGATTAGCAACCCTTCCCCCCTAAGAAAATTGGAAAATCTTCTCGTCCTTGATTTGCAAGGAAACATGATCAGGGATATTACCGGCCTAGTAGAGCTTACAGATCTTTTAAATCTAAATTTGAACAATAACAGAATCTATGATATCAAGGTTTTGGAAAACCTCTTGCACCTTACTGAGTTAAATTTGGGCAACAATGACATAAGGGACGTTTCCTCGCTAGAAAATATAACCTGCTTGTGGAACCTCGACATCAGCAATAATTACGTTATTGATATTTCCCCACTTCACAACTTGTCCAACCTGCGCAAACTGGATCTTTCACAAAACCGGATCCACGATATTTCTCCCCTTGCTGCAGTGACAGGTTTGAGGGAACTTCGTTTGGCTGGCAACGAGGTCCGCGATGTTTCCTTTCTAGCGGAGATGAAATCTCTGGAATTTCTTAGCCTTTCGCTGAAAAATTCAATTGATCTTTCTCCACTGGAAAACATCCAACATCTGAGGATTTATGATCAAACTTCACCCCAGATAATTACTTTTTAAGCGGTGATCTTCTAAAATTTACCCTCTGAAAATCTGTCCTTATTTTTTCTAGGAGAACCTCAATTTTTTCCCCGCAACCAGGGCATCTTTCCATTTGACGCCCGACAATTTCCCCACACTTGCATTTGAATACATATTTTGGCAAATACGATCTAAGGGCCGGCTTCTGGGTCTCTTTCTTCGCAGTTATACTAGGTAGTTGTTTAGGCTCGCGGCCAAGACCGGGAACAAGGCGGATTTCCCCAGGTTCCGGTTCGACAAGATAGGTATAAATAGTTGTTGTAGAAATATCAGCATGGCCCAATGCCTTCTGTACAAGACGAATGTCTTTCGTTTCGCGGTAAAGATCAACAGCAAAAGTGTGACGGAGGGAGTGAGGAAAAATGTTCTTACAAATACCCGCTTTCCTGGCAAGTCTTTTCACCATTTCTCTTATATAGCGGCCATCCAGTTGCCCCCCCTTGAGGGTGCAAAACAGGTACTTGCTACGGGGCGAAATGTTTTTCCATTTTTTTAGATAATCCAGGGTTTCTTCGCTGACCCAGGCACTACGGTTTCTTTTTCTGTCCTCTTTCCTGATTGCTACCTTCCCTTCCTTGAAACTAATATCTGTTGGCTCTAGATTTAAAAGTTCTGAAAGAGTAACCCCTGTATCGAGCATTAGGCGTAATATGCAAAGATTTCTTAGTCCCGTCGGTGCCTTGGGATTGGGTTGGCCGATAAGAGCATCCCTTTCCTCCCAGGTAAGGATATTCGGTAATTTTCTGATCCTTCCCCCTTCCATATTAAAAATCTGTCCCCCTTTCTTTTTACCTGAGATCAAGTTAATACCTTTTTTAACTTTTTCTCTCTGTTTTGGTTTATTCCTTCTTTTTTTAATAAAATACTTAAAAGTATGGTAAAAGGTATTAAGGGGGAGATCTACTAAACTGTCCATAGGCAGTTGAATCAACTTCCTTGAGGGTAAATTGTTTTAAAGGAATTATTTCTTTGGGGGCAAAAAGAAAAGTTTCTCTTAAACAACTTTTCACTGGTTTTTTTATCTGTAAAGGACATCTCTATCTCATCAATAAAAAAGGTTTCCCGGTTTACGGATACAACACAGTCAGCGCTTAATTCCTCGCCGGGAGTCCCTATATTAGGATACCACCTAACAAGATATTCAGGGGGAACAGCTAGGGCTATCAAGGTTTTTGTTTTTTGGGTACTATCCCGGAATTTGGCCTTTGGGGAAAGATGGCTGCAGGTTTCCGAAAGGTCAAAAGGTAAATGAATCAGTGTAGCAAGCGATTTAAGCCCCAACTCAGATGCCCTTTTCCACAGCCCATCTTTCAGATCCTTTATGAGCAATTCTCCCCCCTTGGGGCGGTATAACTCCAGATCAAAATCCTCAATTTTTCCATGGAGGGCCCCACTATCCAGAATACTACCCTCAAACTTAATCCGGTAATCAGTCCCCTCCTCGCTGATAACAACCCCTAGAACCCCCATTCCACATTCCATATGGGAAAGGGCCTTTTCCAGAATTTTTCCCGGGTGATACCTTGCAAAGAAAATAAAATAGTAGGCAGAAAAAAGCAACATAAAAAAAAGAACCGACAGAATAGCCACTTCTACTTTTCTGTCCGGTATCTTCCATCTAGGCTTGGCATACATCTAGAAAATCCTCCTCCCGTCTTCTCTAACATTTCTATGCCGGGAAGAAAAATTTATACCAATTAGTATATTGATTCAACTGCATTAAATGATAGCTGTGCCACTATTATATTAATTTTTGCGGGGAGATGATTTGCTCTGCTGTGCTGGTTCCGATACGGTTTGCCCCTGCAGACAACAGTTCTTTGGCAAATCCGGCTGTTTTGATACCACCCGCAGCCTTTATACCAACCTCAGGAGGAAGGATCCGGCGCAATAAGTGAATATCCTCCAGCAAAACACCCCGGGGGCCAAACCCGGTAGAAGTTTTGATAAAGGTAGCTCCCCCTTCCGTGGCACATTCACAGGCAAAAATCATTTCGTCAATTGAAAGATACCCGCTTTCAATTATTACCTTCACCACCGGCCCGGTTCTGGCCACTTCCTTAATCTCCTGTATAATTGTCCCCTTCTCTCTATCCTTGACCGCAGCAAGGTTAATAACCATATCCACCTCATCTGCCCCATTTTCAAAAGCCCTTTCCGCCTCGAAAGCTTTGACAATACCCGGGGCACAGCCCAAAGGAAAGCCTGCCACGGTGATGACCTTATGCTGCTTCCCCACTAGGGAAACAGCATAGGGGACAAAGTAAGGATTGATGCAAATACCTAAAAAATTGTAATGAAGTGCTTTTTCGCAAAGCCTTTTAATATCCTTTTTATCTGCATCGGCGCGCAAAAGGGTAGATTCTAAATATCTCTCCAGCCCCTTTTCTTGTAATTCCACAGCAACTTCATCCTTCCCAAGGCTAAAAATCCCACTTGATGGATTTCAGCGTATCTAGTAGTTTAAAATTGGTCAGGTCGTAATGCAGGGGTGTAATAGAGATAAAGGAATTATGGATCGCAGCCACATCTGTGTCTTCATCATCGTGAAATGTATCGACCACTTCCCCTGCCAGCCAGAAATAATTCTTTCCACGGGGATCTGTCCTTTCCTGGAAGGCATTCCGGTACTGCCGAATTCCTTGCCTGGTAACGGCAATCCCGGCAATATCCTCCCTTCTCGTGCCGGGAATGTTAATATTTAGAAGCGTATTTTTGGGCAGGTTGTTTTTCCCGATCACCCCGACCAGCTTATGGGTAAAATCTGCGGCAAAGTGAAAATCAGAATTTGCGTGTTCCGTAAGCGAAACCGCCAAGGCAGGAACACCTAAAATAATTGCCTCTATAGCCGCGGAGACTGTCCCCGAATAGAGGATATCACTCCCCAGATTGGAGCCGTTATTAATTCCAGAGATAACCAGATCGGGCTTTTTCGGCAACAGATATTCCACAGCCAGCTTGACGCAATCAGCAGGAGTTCCATTGACGGACCATCCCTTTAAATCAGGGTTATGATAAAAGTTAACAGCCTCGGTACGCAGGGGGCGATGCATGGTAATGGAGTGACCGGTTGCACTCTGCTCATGATCCGGAGCAACAACATAGAGATCAATGCTGGTATCACCCTGGAGTTTTTCACCCATGGTCTGAATCCCCTCGGCATAAATTCCATCATCGTTAGTGAGCAATACAATCATGTTCTATCAACCCTTCTCCTCATTATTGACCCACCAGCCGTGAGGAAATTTTTGCGGTTTCAAAAAGAATTTTCTCTTCATCGAGAGTTTTTAAATCGCCTTTTTCCATTAAGATGTTGCCGTCAACCATGACCAGCTCCACATCGCTGGAAAGTGCGGAATAGACTATTTGCGCGGGCAAACTATGCAGGGGATGCAAATGGGGCTGGTCTAGGTTGATCATTATCAGATCGGCCTGGGAACCCTCGCCAAGCGTTCCCACCTTTTCCTTTAGGAACAACGCTCCCGCACCATTTACTGTTGCCAGCCTGATGGCCTCGACGGCAGGAACTATAGTGGGATCCCCTCTTAACCCTTTTGGTAAAAGCGTTGCCAGCCTCATTTCTTCCACCATATCCAAATTGTTATTGCTGGCAGCGCTATCTGTTCCCAGAGAAACCAGGACCCCGTTTTGCATTAGATCGGCAAGGGGTGCCACACCGGAACCCAGCTTGAGGTTGCTCCCCGGATTGTGGGCTACCGCCGTTTTGTTCTCGGCCAGGATGCGTATTTCCCCTGGGGTCAGGTGGACACAATGTGCTGCCAGAACATCCTGCCTTAGTAACCCAATCTGTTCCATCAATTCTATAGGCCTCTTGCCCTCATTCTTTAGCGATTCTTCGATTTCCTTTTTTGTCTCGGCAAGGTGAATATGTATGGGGACATGCAGCAATTCGGCTGTTTCGGCCACCTTGCGGAGATACCCCGGGGGGCAGGTATAGGGCGCATGCGGCCCAAGCATGACAGTAATTCTACCCTCCCCTTCACCGTGCCAGTCGCGGACCAGTTCTTTCCCTTCTTTTAAGGCGGCCAGCCCTTTGATAACATCAAGACCAACAAGTCCCTGGGATAGAGAGGCTCTGATGCCGCTTTCCAGACATGCCTTTGCCGCCTCCCCCATATAAAAATACATGTCTGCAAAACAGGTAGTGCCTCCCCTGATCATTTCACAGATGGCCAGCAGCGTTCCCCAGTAAATATCCTTTTTTTTAAGCCTGGCCTCCACAGGCCAGATCCTTTTTTCCAGCCATTCCTGTAAGGGCATATCATCCGCGTATCCACGAAAAAGGGACATGGCGGCATGGGTATGTGTATTGATCAGACCCGGCATGATCAGCCTATTTTTTCCCCTGATTACCCTGGTAAAATCCCTTTCTTTATTTTCACGGGCCGGGCCCGAATATGAAATAATTCCTCCGGCAATTTCTACTTCACCCCGGGGAATTATCTCCAGGCCTTCGCCCCATTTTAAAAGCCAATCTGCCTGCACTAATATTTTTTGCGACAAAGCCCAATCGACCTCCCCATTTCCCCCAACTAATTACAGCAGTGCTTTTCCCAGTTACCTTCGGGCATACATTTCGCTATGTTCGTTAACATATTTATCATTCCAACCTAAAAAACTCGGCTAATTTTGCCCTGTTTGGCTTATGAAGAACCCCAAGCTCTGTGATAAAGGCAGATACAAGAGCTGCCGGGGTGATATCAAAAGCGGGATTGCCGGCAGGTATCCCCGGCACTGTTAACAAAGTATTGTTAAGATGAGTAACCTCACGGTGATCTCTTTCCTCTACAACTATGTCTTCTCCAGATTTAATAGAAAAATCAAATGTTGAAAAAGGAACGGCCACATAGAAAGGAATATTATTTTCCCTGGCTAGCACGGCCAAGGAGTAAGTGCCGATTTTGTTGGCAGTATCACCATTGGCGGCAACCCGATCAGCCCCCACGATAACATAGTGTATGTGCTTTCTGCTCATATAGTATCCTGCTGCACTGTCCACGATAAGCGTAACAGGAATGCCTTCCTTTTGTAGTTCCCAGACGGTGAGACGTGAACCTTGCAAAAATGGCCTTGTTTCATCAGCAAAAACACGTATATCCTTTCCCTGGGCAAAAGCGCTCCTGATGACCCCCAAGGCAGTACCATAACCGGCTGTTGCCAATGCCCCGGCATTGCAATGGGTGAGGATAGTGCTCCCCTTTCCAATCAATCCGGCCCCCAAGCGACCAATTTGTTCATTTACTTCGATATCTTCCTCGTAAATTTTAACTGCTTCCAATGCCAATTCCTTATGGATTTTTCCCGGGTTTTCCCCCTTAAGACTGTCAGCTTTTTTTAAAATTCTTTCCACTGCCCAGTTTAAATTTACAGCCGTGGGCCGTGTCCCTTTCAAAAGAACAGCTGCATCCCGAAGTCCCTCAAAAAATCCCGGGGGTGCCGCAGATCCACTGCCGTTTCCCTGCCCATTGGGGCAGTTACCCGCCAGTTTACCGGCCGCCAGGACCATGCCAAAGGCAGCTGAAACCCCTATAGCCGGGGCACCCCTGACGACCATTTCTTTAATGTATTTTGCAACATCCTCTACGTTTTTGCAGGGGATATATACCTCCCTGTCCGGCAAGAGACGCTGATCGAGTAATTGAAGGCCTTCATCATCCCAGACAATGGGGCGAACTTCAGGCATGTTTATCACCACCTTATTGCCCCAGGGGATAGTCTTCCTTTACACCACAAAGACAATCCCTTTCCCCTGGAAGCGTCAGCAATGTTTCCAGAAATATAGCCCTTATAAGATCAACTTTTTCGCCCATCATCTCCACCACCTCCTGGTGGGTCAGTGGATACGGGGAGATCCCCGCAGCATAATTGGTAACCAGGGATAAATTTGCATAACAGAGGCCGGCCTCCCTGGCCAGGACTGCCTCAGGGGCATTGGTCATTCCTACAACATCCCCTCCTAAAAGGGCAAAGGCCCTAATTTCTGCCGGGGTCTCATAGCGGGGCCCATCTGTAGTAATATATGTGCCTTTGCTGATAAAGGTTATTTCTCTTTTTTCCATAAGGCTTGCCAGACTGTTTCTCAACTGTGGGCAATACGGCTCGGTAAAATCGGTATGTACCACTCTGCCATCCTCGCCATCGTAAAAAGTATGGTTTTGCCCTTTTGTAAAATCAATGAATTGATCAATAACAACAAGACTGCCGGCAGCCAATTCCTTGCGCAGCGAGCCAACTGCTGTTGCGGCCAGGACCCTCGTTACCCCCAGTTCCTTTAAGGCGGCTATATTTGCCCGGTGGTTGATGCGGTGAGGAGGAATGTGATGATCCCTGCCATGGCGTGTTAAAAAGGCAATAGGCGTTTCCTTGTACCATCCGGTCAGCAAAAAAACGGTGCCGTATTTGGTCTCCATAGTAAGATCCTGTTTGCTTTTTAGTAGATGCGGATCGTAAAAGCCCGTTCCCCCGATTATTGCTTTTTCAATTTTCATCGTCCGCCCCGGTGCAACCGGGACTCCCCCCTACTAGTTAATTTCCCAGCTTTCAAGATACCTTTTCTGGGCTATGCTAAGATCATCTATCCCTATCCCCAGGCTTTTGAGCTTCAGTCTGGCCACTTCCTCATCCAACACTGCAGGGAGAAGATGGACTCGGTGCCCCAGTTTTCCCCGATTTTCCAAAAGGTATTTTAGGGCCAGTATCTGCAAGCCGAAGGACATATCCATTATCTCGGCGGGATGCCCATCAGCGACTGCCAGGTTAACCAGGCGCCCCTCCCCCAGCAGATAAATTCTGCGGCCATCGGGGAAGTGATAGGCATCAACACCTCTGCGCACCTTTTTGGGAACACCCGCCAATTCCTGTAGGGCTGCCTTGTCTATTTCAATATCGAAGTGACCAGCATTGGCCAAAATAGCCTGATCCTTCATCACTTGCATATGCTCCCTGGTAATAACCTGATTACAGCCCGTTACTGTGACGAAAATATCACCCCGGGAAGCAGTTTCCAGCAAGGGGGCCACTTTAAAACCATCCATATGGGCCTCCAGGGCCTTGACAGGATCTACCTCACAGACAAAAACCTGCGCCCCAAGCCCTTTGGCCCTCATGGCTACACCTTTCCCACACCAGCCATAGCCCAGGACAACAACACTTTTACCGGCGATGATTAAATTTGTCGAACGCATAATACCATCCCAAACGGACTGACCTGTGCCGTAACGATTATCAAAAAGAAATTTGCATCTGGCATCATTGACAGCCATCATGGGGAAAGCCAGATCCCCCTGTTTTTCCATCGCCCTCAGGCGGATGAGACCTGTAGTCGTTTCCTCTGCCCCACCGTTAATAAAAGACAGATGATTTTTAAATTTCCTGTGCAAAAGGGAAACTAGGTCCCCGCCATCATCAATGATCAGTTGCGGCTCCGTGCCGGCGGTCTTATAGAGGTGTTCTTCATACTCCCGGGGTGAAGAATTATGCCAGGCATAAACCTCCACACCCTCCCGGTGAAGGGCAGCAACAACATCATCCTGTGTGGATAAAGGGTTGCTCCCTGTAATAGCAACCTTGGCACCAGCCTCCTTTAATACTAGGGCCATATAGGCTGTTTTTGCCTCGAGGTGAAGACAAATGGCGATCTTCTGCCCGCTGAAAAACCTTGTCCGGCCAAGCACTTTTTCCAGCTCACGTAAAACGGGCATATGTTCCCTTACCCACTGTATTTTTTTAAACCCTTGGGGAGCTAAACTTTTATCCCTTAGAATGGACAAAATAGTAACATCCTTTCACCCAACCCTATGTTTGGTTAATTCGTGATTTTTTAGTCAAATCCTGCCCCCTGTTGTTTAAAAAAGAAAGGCCATTTGGACAAAGGCTTTATCCAATAAAATTATTTGCAGCAGTTATTCCCCCTTTGGGGAACCCAACATAGGATAAAGAAAAGCGGTAAGTTTAAATTTAGACTTACCGCTCATATGGTGCGAGAGAAGGGATTTGAACCCCCACGAGATTGCTCCCACTAGGTCCTGAACCTAGCGCGTCTGCCATTCCGCCACTCTCGCCCATGGTGAGCCATCCAGGACTCGAACCTGGGACACCCTGATTAAAAGTCAGGTGCTCTGCCGCCTGAGCTAATGGCCCAAAAATTTAGGAGCTAGGCTCCTATTATAATGGTGGAGAGGACTGGATTTGAACCAGTGAAGGCGATGCCAACAGATTTACAGTCTGCCCCCTTTAGCCGGACTTGGGTACCTCTCCATGTTTTGTATGGAGCCGACGGTGGGACTTGAACCCGCAGCCTGCTGATTACAAGTCAGCCGCTCTAGCCATTTGAGCTACGTCGGCATCTCTAAAGCACAGTAGTTAGTATACCCTATTTTTTTCGTATCGTCAACACTTGCGCGGTGAAAATTTTTCCGGGGCCACAAAAGTATAAATTAAAAAACAATGCATATAACAGAAAATGAAATAGCTGTCGTAAGGAGGTAAATTGATGTTTTTCCCAAACAACAATATTGAATCGATCTTTGATACCTTGCACGAAATCGAAATGAACCTGCAAAACAAGCCTACAGATCATGAAAAGGAAACATTAATTAATAGCCTGTTAAACCTTCGTGCTCTGATGGACCAGTATGTTAAACACTGGTTGGCTTTTGAGGAGAAAGTAAATAAGTTACAAAAACAATTTAATTTCAACTTGCCCGATGTTCTACCCGAAGGTTTTTTACAGGATATCGAACTGGAACCCAAAAGAAAATCTACCGAAAAAATTTTAGATGAAAAATTACCTCTTAAAAAATACTCTTTTTTAAAATTGGAAAGTGAGCAGGGAATAAACTCATTTCGCAAAGGGCTGGGTTTCTGGGATTTGGCTATGCTTGGGGAAGCTATCCGGGAGTTTGAAAAGGTCATCGAGCTGGAACCAAATTTCATCTTTGGGCATTTTTGCCTCGGCTTGGCTTATGGCCAAAAAGGCTTAAGCGACAAAGCTATAAGTAAACTAAGACTTGTCAGGGCACTGAGCAAAGATTCGCAACTCAATGCCTTTGTCTATAACTCCATGGGAAATATTTATGCGGGTGAAAAAAAATACGATGAGGCACTTAGCAAGTTTACCAGGGCAATCGAGGAAGATCCCAATTTTTATAACGGCTATTTTAATGCCGGGGCAATTTGTTTTAACCAGCGCCGTTACAATGAGGCCATCGAATATTTTGAAAAGGCCAGGGACGCCCTTCCCGCTGATTGGGAAATAAACTATTGTTTAGGAAGGTCCTATACGCTGGCAGGAAACCCGCGAAAAGGCTTGCAAATACTCAAAAAAGCATTCTCATTAAATCCAACGGAGTCAAAAATAATATTTGAACTAGGGGTATTATATGATCTCCTCGGGGATAAAAGAAATGCCACATTTTGCTATAGCCGCCTAATCAACAACTTTAATTAGCCTATGGCAAAAGCTAGGCATCGCCTTTTTTCAGGATCCCTCTTTCGATGGCATGTTTGACTATATCGGATCTATAGCGGACGTTAAGCTTTTCCTTAATATTAGCCTTGTGGCTTTCTACAGTTTTTACGCTTAACAAAAGCTTGGCAGCAATCTGTTTATTTGTATAGCCCAGTGCCACCAATTTAAACACTTCCTTTTCTCTTTTGCTGAGGACATCCTCATCCTTTGAATCTACCGCTTTACCCCCGTAAACGGTTTTTAATACGGTCTTCGTCAGCGATGGATCCAAAAAAACCTGATCTCGATTGACAGCCCTTATGGCTGTAACCAACTCCAGATCAGCTGCCTTTTTCAAAAGATAACCATCTCCTCCCCTTTGCAAAACCTTATGCACGTAACTTTCATCATCATGCATCGTCAATACCAGCACCTTCGGAGAAGGGTTAATTTTTTTGAACAGTGGAAGAAGTTCCAGCCCACTAATATCCTCCAAAGAAAGATCGAGGAGCACAACACGGGGCTTTAGTTCTTCGGCCATTTTAAGTGCTGCATTCCCGCTGCCCGCCTCGCCCACAATTTCCAAATCTTCATAAGAATTCAATATTAGTTTAATTCCCGCCCGGAGAATCGTATGATCATCAACTATTAAAATTGTGATCTTCTTCATCCACATCCCACCTGACTTGGCCAACTAACGCTATTATACGGTATCCATATTCAACTGGCAACCAACGCGCCCTCCGGCAACATTGCCCTTATCCGGGAAAAACAACACCATAAAGTAGGCCTGCCAGGGTAGACATAACGATTACCAGGGAAACATAAACCAACGTTTTGGTTGTCCCTATCACACTCCGAATCACCAGCATACTTGGCAGACTGAGAGCCGGGCCGGCCAGCAGCAAGGCTAAAGCCGGGCCCTGCCCCATCCCCTGGCCAAGAAGCCCCTGCATAATGGGAATCTCAGTCAGGGTGGCAAAATACATAAATGCCCCAACAACCGAGGCCAAAAAATTTGCCTGCAGGGAATTGCCCCCCACCACTGTTTCAACAAAACCCTGGGGAATAAGGCCAGTTTCTACCCCGGGGCGGCCCATGAGCAACCCGGCAATGAGAACACCGCCGAAAAGCAGCGGCAGGATCTGTTTTGTAAAATCCCAGGTGGCATCCACCCAACCAGACCGTTCATAACCTTCAAACCAGCGCAACAAAATAAAGGCAAGTATCCCAAGTAGGAGCACTACGAGGTACCACTTGATACCAAAAACAAAATGCCAGAAACCGGTAGCCTCCTGTGGTTTACTCCAAGCAGCAATAATTAGAATAAAAATGAGCACTGCAAAATAAAAAAGGTTTTGAGCCGGGCTGCGCCTTTCTTCCTGTTCAGGCATCTGCCCCGTTGTAGCTTTATATTTTTTTGTTTCCTCGTGCCGAAAGATAAAGGACATAAGAAGCCCAACCACCACAGCAAAAAGAATGGCTCCTGCCGCTCTGGCGAGGCCAAGCTGCCAGCCCAAAACCCGTGCTGTAAGAATGATAGCTAGAATGTTAATCGCCGGGCCGGAATATAGAAAAGCAGAAGCCGGGCCAATTCCCGCCCCCTTTTTCCATATGCCGGCAAATAAGGGCAGTACCGTGCAGGAGCAGACGGCCAGTATACCTCCGGATACAGAGGCCATAGAATAAGCAAGGTACTTAGGAGCCTCCCCTCCAAAGTATCTGAGAACAGCCCCCTGGGAAATGAAAGTTGAGATCGCCCCGGCGATAAAAAGGGCGGGGATCAGGCAAAAAAGAACGTGTTCCCGGGCATATTCCTGCAGCATGTGGAGTGCCTCTAGGATGGAAACCTGTACCTGCACACTATCGAAGGGAACAAAATAGGCAAGAAGAAACACCCCGACAACCAGTATTAATTTATGCCATTCCCTCATAGGGTTTTACCTCCATAACTATTTATAGTTCCTCCTGGATCCACCTTTTGATCTCAGCCCCCCGAGGAACACGGCCGAACACTTTAACCTTTTCATTGATCACCAGTCCCGGAGTCATCATCACATCATACTGCAGAATTTTGTCCAATTCAGTTACCTTTTCTATGTCAGCAGCCAAGCCAAGCTCTACCAGGGCGTTGGCAGTTTCTTGTTCTAATTTCCGGCATTTCATACATCCTGTACCTAAAATTTTAATTTTCATCCCTTGTAATCCCAACTCCCATTTCTATTTTGCAATTAGATTAAAACGCTGCCTCCCCACTAGTGAAGGTTACCCCTTTGCCGCAGTGGCAAGAAATCTGTCTTGTTAGTTTGTTGACTGCAAAGGCCGAATCCTCCCAGCCAACCGCTTTCCATATCCTTTTACCACACAGGTGGGCCCTAGACGCTCCGCCCTAGCCAATCTTTTTAGATCCCCACTGATAACCGGGTTATCCTTCAAAAAGTGACTAATACCGGCGAGTATACTGGCGACATGGCCCTGCACCTGGTTGTTATCAATAGAGTAAAGAACCCAGCGGCCCTCCCTCCTCAACTTAAGCAATCCGACATCATAGAGCATTCTTAACATTCGCGACGCCTTCGATTGGGAGACCTCCATAGCCTGCATCACTTCACAAACGCAACACTCCCTTTCCAGGATAAGGTTTAGTGCCCTTAGCCTGGATTCATCGGAAAGCACCTTAAGCAATCCTGTTATTTCCTTCATATTTACCTCCTGCAATATTACATGCACACAACTGCATGTATGCATATATAAATATAATAGCTACTCCTAAGTGCCTTGTCAATATTATTTTCGCTGCAAAAAAACCTATCGGGTTAGGGTTGTGCCCTCCCCGGCCAGGCGTCAAAGCCTTGCAGTTTCATTTTCTTCCTTGTCGATATATGGATTGATAGTATGGCGCCCGGACGATAATATCTGCAACAGCGGAGAATAGCGCCACTCTGCCACCGACAGTCATCATTAAAGTAGCAAAAAGCACCAAATAAATGTAAACCTTATTTGTTAACCCATCCTGCTTCCCCCCTCTTATTCCTGCCCTGGCTGCCGCTATTCCCGCAAGTATAAGCAGAAGGGCAATCACCAACAGCACTGTTAAACCTAAAAAAGAAATGATCTGTTCCTTCTTTTAACATTCTATTTTTCTTGGAACCAGTTTTTATAAAAAAAGAAAACCCGGTTATGGTAGAAACCGGGTTTTCTTCATTTTTATCGCCAACATTTAAAGCATGGATAAAAAAATACCGGCAGCAACGGCTGATCCGATTACCCCGGCAACGTTGGGCCCCATAGCATGCATTAACAAATAATTATTGGGGTTGTACTCTTTACCCACAGTTTGGGAAACCCTGGCAGCCATGGGCACAGCAGAAACGCCGGCCGATCCAATCAGCGGGTTTATCTTGCCGCCCGAAAGCTTGCACATGATTTTTCCCATGATTACCCCGCCGGCTGTCCCCACAGCGAAAGCAATCAGCCCCAGGACGATAATCTGAATTGTCTGGGCAGTTAAAAAATATTCCGCGCTAGCCTTGGCACCAACGGTCAGGCCCAGGAAAATGACCACGATATTGTTTAGATCGTTCTGTGCCGTCTTACTCAGTCTTTCCGTCACACCACATTCTTTGAGAAGATTACCAAACATAAGCATTCCCAAAAGGGGAATGGCTGCCGGCAAAAGCAGGCCGGTTATGATAATAACGACAATAGGAAACAAGATGCGTTCTGTTTTGGAAACAGGACGGAGCTGTTGCATAACAATTTTTCTTTCCTTTTCCGATGTTAAGGCTTTCATGATGGGAGGCTGAATAATGGGCACCAGCGCCATATAGGAATAGGCGGCAATGGCAATGGCGCCGAGGAGATGTGGCGCCAGGCGAGAGGTGACAAAGATGGCTGTCGGGCCGTCCGCGCCCCCAATGATACCGATAGAACCAGCCTCTAATGGAGTGAAATTCAGCAACAGTGCCCCGATAAAGGTAAAAAAGATGCCCAGCTGTGCTGCCGCCCCCAAGAGCAATGTCATCGGGTTGGCAATCAGCGGGCCGAAGTCCGTCATGGCCCCCACCCCGAGGAAAATCAGCGGCGGGTAAATCCCCAGTTCTATACCCTGGTAAAGGTAATAGAACAAACCGCCGGGCTCCGTACCCGGGTGGGCCATCAATCCGCCGAGGGGCAGGTTGATCAGCAGCATACCGAAACTAATGGGCACCAGCAAAAGGGGTTCATATTTTTTGACTATCCCCAAGTAAAGGAGGATGAGTGCAATAACGATCATGATCGCCTGTGGACCGGTTATATTAAGAAAGCCCGTAGAATAGGCAAATTCCAACAACTTGCTTAACATTTTTTCCCCTCCATGCCTTATTCAATAAATATCATTGCATCTCCTGTATTTACTGTCGAACCAACTGATACATCTATAGATTTGACAACCCCCGGAACCGGTGATGTAATTTCATTTTCCATTTTCATCGCTTCCAAAATCATGAGGACATCGCCCTCACTAACGCTATCCCCTACATTAACCCTTACCTCAAGAACCGAACCCGGCATGGGAGCCTCTACCGCTGTGCCTGAGCCACTACCCCCGGCAGTATCTTGCGAGGCTGGTGCAGGTTGCGGCGGTGCGGCGGGCTGTGGTGCCGGGGAAGCTTTTGGGGCCGCAGGAGCCGCGGGGGCCTGTGGTGCTGGGGATACCACGCCCTTTATTTCCTCCACTTCTACTTCGTAAGGCTGACCATTTACTAAAACTCTATATTTTTTCATTTAACTTTCCCCCTTTTACTAAATACAAAATCCTGCCTGAGCTGCAGCAACCTGCTCCTGCCCATTTGTCCCCAACTACTGGGCAAACCTGCTCCCGTAACCTTCGCAATGGTAAAACGCCGGCCCTGCCCACCCTCAAGGGCAAACAGAAGGGCGCCCATGGCTGCCGCCACGATTTCCGGTTTTTCCCCCTGTAGCGGCACTGCGGGAACGGGCTCACCTTTGGCCTGGGCCTGAACAGGTGGACTCTTGGTGGGCGCTCCCTTTCCGGCCTGCCCACCCTTTCCCTGTCCGGGCGCTTGCCTCTGGGCGGTAAATTTGTTGAAAAGCATTAGCAGCAGTGCCAGGAGATAAAGCGTAAAAAGAACGATGACCATAGCCAAAATGGAAAACTGCAGGCCATACCAAAAAAGATCCAACATTACCCTAACCTCCTCATTTTTCTATGTATTTTAGCTATTTCTATGCTTTATATCGCCGGCACCCCCCTCTGTTCAAAGTATTTCAGAAAAGCAATTATTTGCCTTTCCTATCATTTTCTTCGGCATAAAAAGATATTCTTGATTTATAGGTGAAATCCTTCATTTCGGTAAATTAAATTCTTTCTCCCGGTTCCCTTTAGTATCCCCTTTCTCCGTTTTAGTTTTCTCAGAAAAGACGGATCCATTTGCACATCCCCCAGTTGGGGCCCCTGCCCTTGGGGGGCTCCATGGTAATCAGAACCTCCGGTGATTAATAGTCCATGTTTAAGCGCCAATTTTAAATATTTATAACTGACCAGCACCGTGTTGCGGGGGTGAAAAACCTCGATCCCCTCCAGCCCACTGCTAATTAAGTCAGGGAAATAATCAATTTTTCCGTAGGCTCCCGGATGGGCCAGCACAGGGATCCCATCTGCCCCATGAATAACCTCTATGGCCTCGAATGGCGTAAATTCTCTTCTTTTCACAAAGGCGGGCAAATTATAACCGATATATCTTTGGAAAGCCTCCCCCAGTGTTCGACAGTATCCCTTTTCGCAAAGCACCCCGGCCAGATGTGGCCGCCCGATGGCATTACCCTTTGTTTTGGCCAGGACTTCGGCAAAAGAAACCTCGATGCCCAGTTTGTTTAACTTGTGAACCATTTTTTCCATTCGTTCATGGCGATCACATTTAAGCCTACCTAGGATCTTTTGTAAGATGATGTTATCCATCCGGCAATAGTAACCAAGTATATGTATTTCTTTATCTCCGAAATGTGCGCTAAATTCAATACCCGGTATAATTTCCATATTAAGCCGTTCCCCGGCCCGGCGGGCATCTTCCACCCCGTCCATCGTATCGTGATCTGTTATGCCGATAGCGACAAGGCCTTGTATGGCGGCTTGGGTCACGACTTCGGCAGGGCTAAAATTACCATCCGAGGCTGTCGTATGGATATGAAAATCAACAAATTCCTTCATAATTTTCTCCTGTCAGGGTTTCTTCGGCAACCCTAAGAAAGTTATCAAAAAGGATTTTCCCGACTTCTTTTTTATTAAAGCCACGCCTGTACAAACCGGAGATCAGCCTAGGCAAAAAAGAAACATCTTTCAATTCCTCCAAAACAACATCAATACCATCGAAATCCGATCCTATTCCCAAGTGATTCACCCCCATTATATCAGCAGCATGAACAAAATGATCCAATAGTCTTGCTAGATCTGCCTTTTGATGACTAATAAAGGGCGGGTAAAAGGATATCCCCAAAACCCCGTTGTTTTCCCTCAGGGCCCTCATTTGTTGATCAGTCAGATTGCGGGGGTGATCACAAATAGCGGCAACATTAGCATGAGAAACAATAACGGGAACTCTGGAAACGTCTAAAACATCATAGAAACCCCGGCGTGAAATATGGGCAAGATCGATGATCATTCCCAGCCTATTCATTTCCCTAACTATTTCCCGGCCAAACCTTGTCAACCCTCTGCTGGCGGCCCCTTCCATTGCCGCCCCGGAAATTTGGTTTTCCGTGTTCCATGTCAGCCCCAGTCCCCTGATTCCCAAGCGGTTAAGTCTGCCTAGTACCTCCAAATTCCCTTGCAGCACTTCTCCGCCCTCAACAAGGAGTATGGCGGCAATTTTATCCGTGCCTGCCATCTCATGCAATTGGGCATAATTGCCCACAGTGGCAAGCTCCTGCGGGCATTCTTTTACAACCCTGTGGTAGGCATCAAGAAGGTAAAGACACCTTTTCAAGGCTTCGTTAGGTTTGAAATGGGGTTCAATAAAAAGGGCAAAAACCTGTGCCTTCACCCCTCCTGCCTTTAAGCGGGGCAAGTCAACATGAGCCCGCTCATTTATTTCCAGAAAATGATAACTACCTTTCTCTCCGGTAAAATACCCCACTGTATCGCAATGGGCATCAAATACCCGGGAAATATACAAACCCCTATCCCTCCCCAAGCTATTTAACAACAAAGACACAAAAAAACACTCCTTGTTGGAGGAGTATTTTTTTATAAAAGGAGTAAAGGAAATATTTTTCCGATTATCGTGGTTCCACAATTAGCTTGATAGCAGTTCTTTCCTCTCCGTCAATTTGTATATCTGTAAAAGCAGGAATACAAATTAGATCCATTCCACTAGGAGCAACAAACCCCCTGGCAATCGCAACTGCTTTTACGGCTTGGTTTAAAGCTCCAGCACCAATAGCCTGCATTTCTGCGTTTCCCCGCTCCCGTAAAACCCCTGCTAGAGCCCCTGCCACAGAATTAGGGTTAGACTTTGCTGAAACCTTTAATACTTCCATTAAATCTATGTACCTCCTTTTAGAGTTGCAATATTATAACTATTCTATTCTTCAACGATTTAAAAAGTTCCTTCTTAATTGAAAAAATTTAAAAAATTAGTTTTGAATTTAATTTCCTAAACTCTAACTTGTATGTATAATAGAACAATTAGAACGTCCTGCGTGCAGTTGCAATGATATTTTTCTACTTATCATAAACATAAACCTTACCGGCTTCCCGATAGGCAAATAAATTTTCCTCATCATTTTCATTCCTTTTGGGATGTAGGAATTCTATAAATTCTTCATTTGATGAGGCATCCCTTTCTAATAGCCCCTCAACCCGAGAGTCCAACACTAGGACATCTTTAAATTCGCTCCTGATTATCTGGTTAACCAGATTAACTTCTTCAAAAGCAATATTCCCCTTTTCCCAAGTTACACGAAGCAAAGTCCAGGAGTCAATTGCTTTATAGCTGAGCTTGGGAATGGCACTTTCCTGCTTTGATAATTCAATATACGCCATAGTAGCATTTTCAAAGTTTTCTTTAAATTTCCTATATTTGTTATCTCCCAGATTTTTTTCCAACATAAAAGATAGTTCAAACCTTGATTTGAGCAAGTTATAATTAATAGTAAAAATTTCTGGAAAACGCAGCAATAGCATCACTAGCAGATCGACAGTGGAAAGCTCCTCTGACACCTGTTTTAATTTCATTTTAAGACACTCTCCCCCAAGTAGACATTCGATATGACTATTTAATATTCAATAATTCCTTTTTGAATTCCTTCAGGAAAAAGAAAAAAGTGCCTTTCGGCACTAATTACCAATTATATTTTAACAATTATTTGGCATATTCCACGGCCCTTGTCTCTCTGATTACGGTTACTTTTATCTGGCCAGGATATTCCAGCTCCTGTTCAATTTTTTTAACAATACTTCTGGCCACTTGTGCAGCAGTTAAATCATCGATCCTATCCGGTTTAACCATAATACGAATTTCCCTGCCTGCTTGGATAGCATAAGATTTTTCCACTCCATCGAAGGAATCGGCGATATCTTCTAGTTTTTCCAGACGCTTGATGTATGCCTCGAGAGTTTCACGCCTCGCTCCCGGCCTGGCAGCAGAAATAGCATCTGCTGCTTGTATCAAAACTGCAATCAAAGTTTGCGGCTCGATATCACCGTGGTGAGCACCTATTGCATTGACAATCTC
>DUNV01000070.1 GCA_012839215.1 Bacillota bacterium | reverse complement strand
TAGCTGCCAGGATAAAGCTGCACGCGGAGATACCAATGGCCAGACAGTTGCGAAGACGTTCGCCCGCCCGGCCACCCAGGTAGATAAGAAAGCTGCCCGCGAGAGGCACGATCACCAACCAGAGGGGTAGGGGAGTAATGATTTCAAAAGACTCTGCAATGTATAAAGGAAATTGTACCACGAATAATGCCCCTTTTCCCCTTCCTTAAAAAATAAAGATGCTTATGCCGAGCAACACCAAAAGGGTAACCATAAAGAGCACAAAATCAAAATCGAAGTTTCTGACATTAAAAAGCTGGTAAGGCCTTTCCCCTCCGGGATCATAATCCACCTTAATCAATAAAAAGAAAAGCCGCTGAAACACTGCCCTCACCCGCCTATAAAAATGCGTCACACCCCCGCGCAAGTTAGCATAAATTCCTTCCCGCACCTTTGCCGATGATTCAGCAACACCTCCACCAACCAGCCCGACTGTCCTTTCATCAAAATGGGCAACCTTGCGCGAGAAAGCAAACAAGTAGGGAATAACCCTGACCATAGCCCCGTCCACGCCCAATTCCACGATGCGCCCCGCATGGGTATAAACCCCTACCGCTAGAGAAATGATTGGGCGATAAAGCAGATGTTCCACGCTAAGCCAGTACGGCAGGCGAATCCCTTTTTCCAGGATTTTTGACAGAAGCACAAAGATTGCCACACCTGCCAGGATTATCTGTAACGAGGCCCAGATCCCGGCCCAGGAATACACCTGCAAGGATGAATGGTAGGGCAACAATGGGGAAAGCAAGCCTGGGCAAATACCGAAAAGAAGGCAACATGCCGAAACCGCAAGAACAGCCACGCGCATGGAAACAGGCAGCTTCCGGTACGCCTTGGCCCGGCCTTTGATAAAGCCAAAATAAACAAACTTACAAAAAGAAATGGATGTTCCCACACCAGCCACCCAGAGCATCCACTGTGCAGGCCCGGCCCCATACATGGCCTTCTTCAACAAATACTTGCTCACATAGCCATTAAAGGGAGGCATTCCGCTAATGGCCAGGGCTCCAATGATGGCCCCCACCATGCCTACCCAAATAGGTTTCCAAATAGGTGAAAAAGCTGTCCCTCCTTTTTCCCGAAGATCATGCAGATCCTCCCTACCCGTAGAATAAATTATGGCACCTGCACTCATAAAAAGAAGAGCTTTATATAGCATATGGTTTATCATATGCAAAAGTCCGCCATCTACGGAAAGAAAACTGCCAAGACCCACGCCGGCAACCATAAAACCCACCTGGCTAATAATATGATAAGAAAGAAGCCTGCGCAGATTACTTTGCAAAAGGGCAAAGGCTGCCCCGAAAACGGCCATGCAGGCCCCCATCAGTACAATGCCGTGATGAGCAGGAAGCAAACGTGCCACAGCAAATACCCCCACCTTCGTCGTCAATCCGGCAAGCACCACGCTTGAAGCAAAGGAGGCAGATGGATAACTCCAGGGCAGCCAAACATGCAGGGGCAGAAAAACAGCTTTGATACCGATTCCCAATAGGAAAAATGGCAACCCGGCCTGTGGTATGGCCAACAAAAGGGAACCGGTTACCGCGTAATGCTGCATAATCCCCAGGAAAAGCATGAGGCCTCCCCCCAGCTGAAAAAGGATGAAACGATAGCCCATGCGCACGGCCTGCGGCGTTCCCCCCAGCAGTATCAATCCACCTACGGAAATGGTCAAAAGTTCCCAAAAAATAAATAGGGTAAGAAAATTACCGGCTAGGGCAACACCTATGGCACTGCCAATGGCCACCAATGATACCGCCAGTTCACCTGGTTTCAACACATGCAAACCATAAAGAAGTGCAAAAGCCCCCACAAAAAGAAAACCAAATGCGGCAATTTTCCCATAGGGATGTTCACTAAAAAACAAGGGTGCTATCCCGTTGCTCCCCCCAAAGGTTGATGTTAAAAGCGATACGCTACCCAGTTCGATGCTGGATAGAATATGTATGGCCACAGCAAAAAGCCCACAAAGATATAAAACAAGCATGATGCGCCGCCACCTGTCAGAAAGAACAAAGAGCAGTGGAGAAACAACTATCGGCGCAAAAACCGGCAGAAGAGCCAAAGACAATATCCTCACTCCCTTTTGAATATTCACTATGTTTACATTATTATAACATATATTAGCAAAACAATGAGAAATATAATTCAACCGG
>DUNV01000069.1 GCA_012839215.1 Bacillota bacterium | reverse complement strand
TCATGATGGCGATAACAAAATCAAAGGTGGAAAGCTGCCCCACTTCCCTTTTTCCCATAAGGCGCACAACCAGAAGGACAGTAAAATAAATGACAATCGTCCTTACAGCAACATTAACTATCATAAACAATGATCACCCTTTTTATCTTCTCCTGAAGAAGGGAAAATAACGGCTCATCATCGGACAGAGGCCCTTTTTCTTGACAGATAAAATACACTGGCATAAAATCGGGTTAGAAAGGCTTGTTTTGTATATAAATGGATGGAGGGCTCAATATGGAACAGAAGGAATATTTCTGCCTTTACCTCTCCGGTCTAGTCCAAGGGGTGGGCATGCGCTACCAGATCAATAATATTGCCAAAGAAATAGACCTGCGGGGATATGTCAAAAACCTGGATGATGGAAGGGTAAAGTGCGTTATCTATGAAACGAACCCAGGGCTAAAACATTTTATAAACCTGCTTAATGAAACCCCGCGGGGAAGGATTGACAGTATTACGGTAAAGGATTATTCAGGAAACGAGGTGTTCGAAAACTTTACGATCCGGTAAGTAAAATATCTTGGCCGGTGAAAGCCAATGTTTTCCTAGCCACCAAAGGGTATAATTTCCCTTTCAAAATTGATTTGCTGAACCCTCCCATCCCCTTCTAGAAAGGCCATAATTTCCTGCATTTTTTTATCCAAATATACCGTTTCATTACTGACGAGGGCAAAGCCAATTTCGGCCCTCCTGTGCATATCCTGATACCCGGTTTCCGCCACTGAAATGTTAAAGCGTTTCTGCAATCTTTGGATAATGCTTTTAGTAACCTGCCTTTTTTCCTTCAGCGAATGTCCTTCAGCAATTAATAGATCCATCTTGCCCAGCCCAACCAACATTTTTTATCCCCCCGAAAAGGCCGGCAGAAGATCGGGCAAAGAAAGTTTAAGGCCATCGCCGGCTGCAATTATTTTTATGCCGAGTTCCTCCTGCATTCTGGCGGCCAAAAGATGTGGCCTTTTGTGAAGCATGGTCATCCCAAAATGGGTCAGTATGGCTGCTTGTGGCCTTATTTCCTTAATTATCTCTCTGGCCTCCTCCAAATCTAGATGAAATACCTTGCCCTTTTCCCTAATTTTAAAAATAGCGACATTAAGTACCAGGATGTCTGCATTACGATAATGCTCTATCAAAGCAGGGAAAAAAGCTGTATCTACAATCAGAAACACTTTCCCATATGGGAAAAAAAATTTTAGCCCGTAGGTTTCCACCGGGTGATTGTGTCTGATAGGTGTTTCCAGGGTAAAGGATGGAAAGTGAAACCTTTTTCCCTCCCCAAACAGTTCAATTTTATCGAGATACTGGTGAAGGTATAACTGAACAACAGGGTTTTCTCCTTCAAGTGCATCCCGGGGGGCCATCAGGAAACCTCTTTTATTAAACCCTCCATTTGTCATGGCCTCAATCATGACATTGACATCATTGGAGTGATCAAGATGGCGATGAGTGAGGATTATTCCGTCCAAAGAATAGGGGTTAAGTTTCGGCCTGGAGGAAAAACATTTGACTAGGGAGCCGGGCCCCGGATCGATGAGGATATTGAGGCCCCCGGCGGATAGCCAGAGCCCCCCTGAGGCCCTTAGTTGTCTGGCAACAACAAAACGGGCACCAGCTGTACCCAAAAATTTTAAATAATCATCCCGGTGTTTTTCCAGCATACCCTTATTCATATGTTTCCCCCCAAACTAAAAATATTTTCTGTTAGGAAAAAATTCCCCCTGAGGCGGGAATATTATTTTAAAGAAAGGTTATGCTATGCCAAAGAAAGGAGTGATACTAAATGATGTCAACATTTCATATCATTCACATTATCATAGGTATCTGGCTTGCAATTGTCAACTTTACTCCCATCATGATACCAACGTCACTGGCGTGGAACAATATCATCATCGGCATCATCGTAGTAGTTTACAATGCCTTTTACCTCTTTGGTAGAAAAAACGTCGATGTGAACCAATCATAGCAAGGCAAACGGCAGAGAAGTCCCCTTGCCAACAGGCAAGGGGACTTCTTTTATCTGGCTAGCCACCTCGGAAAACCTTTTTTGCAAAAACAGATTGGGATCCCGCCATAACCACAGCACATTTCTTGTGCGAAGGGACAACAGTTTGATACAATTGATTTTGAGAAAAAAAGCGGGAGAAATACAATCATGCAAAAAGAGACAGACTACCACCCCATCCATAGCATCCTTATTCTGGCCTGGCCGGTGGTCCTGGAAATGTGCCTACATACCCTTTGCTGGATCTGTGATGCGGCCATGGTCATGCGTTTGGGAGCCCGGGAGGCCTCGGCCGTGGAGTATGCGGCAACAATTTTGTTCGGCATACTGGGCACCTGCGGGGCACTTGGCATTGGGGTCAATTCACTTGTAGCCCGCCTGGTGGGGGGAAAAGACCACCACGGGGCTGGCCTGATCGCTGGACAAGCCGTCTCGCTTGGTCTGGGTGTTACGTTTTTCCTTGCCCTAATTTTGGGGCTGTTTGGGAAACCTTTTATTTTCAGGGCTATTAAGGATGCGCCCACTGCATTATTAACAGTGGAGTATCTCTATACCTCCCTTTTTAG
>DUNV01000068.1 GCA_012839215.1 Bacillota bacterium | reverse complement strand
GCTTGGGATGGTTCGGATAAAAGTGGTGTCGGGGATGGGAATCGAACCCACATGGTGTATACCACACGCCCCTCAAACGTGCGCGTCTGCCTGTTCCGCCACCCCGACATATGTGCCTGATCAAAATCAACAAAATAAATATAGCATAGAACGGCCAAAAAATCAAGTTTAGGCGCCAATCATTTTTTCAAAAGATAAGCCCTATGGATAGCCCAACAAAAAGTAATTTGATAAGATTAAGCCCTTATCATAAAAGGAAATTTATTGAACAATGCACGGCCATTTCTGTTTCTAAAAAGCGCTAAAAATTTCTTGGCAAAAAACATTTTTTTATTTTATATAAAGGCAGGTTTTTTATTTATTAAGTTGAATTAATATTTTTATTGTCATTGGCCCCAGGCTCTATTGTGGCCCTAAAAATCTTTGAAAGGGGTGATCATTTTCTAGAATCTTCAACACTAAAACTGATAAAACAATTTTGAATTATAGCTAGGAAATTGAAAAATAGGGGGTTAGCAGAATAATGAAAAAACACCTGTCGACATTGTTTTTTGTGCTAGTGCTGAGCATACTTCTCGTGCTAGGGGCCGGTTGCGGTAACCAACCAGCAGCGGGGCCCGAAGGGCCGGAAAACGCCGGGGGAACTTCGGAAGAAAAAATCAACGTAAAAGTTGGTACCGTCGGTCCCTTGACAGGCGGAGCAGCAACATATGGGGAAAGTGTACGCAATGCAGTGCAAATCGCCTTAGAAGAGGCCAATGAAAACGAAGAAGTTCCGGGAGTAAACCTGGTGCTGGTTTCCGAAGATAGCGAGGGAGATTGGTCCAAAGCAGCCAATGCCTTTTCCAAGCTGATCGATCAAGATGGTGTCAACGTAATCGTTGGCGCAGTTCTAAGCTCGGAGACGGCTGCGGGCGGCCCCATTGCCATGGATGGCCAGGTACCGACCATTTCCCCATCATCTACAGCGACAGGCCTGACCCTGGATAACCCTTACCTTTTCCGTAACTGCCTTTCCGACGAAGTGCAGGCCTCGCAACTCGCTGAATATGCGGTATCGGAACTCGGCCTAAAGAGTTTCGCCATCCTTTATACAAATAATGACTATGGTGTGGCCCTAAAAGATGCCTTCGAAGCAACCGCCAAGGAAAAAGCCGAGGTTGTTGCTGTCGAAGCCTTTATGGATGGCGACGAGCATTTCCGTCCGCAACTGACATCCATTAAACAGAAAAATCCCGAGGCCATCTTTGTCGCCGGCTACTATACAGAAGCAGGCAAAATATCACAACAGGCCGCTGAGCAAGGTTTATCGGTGCAGATCCTTGGTGCCGATGGTTTTTATTCACCTGTACTAGTGGAAATTGGTGAGGATGCTGTCGAAGGAGCCATCTTTACTGCCGGTTTCTTCTCCGCTGATCCCAACCCGGTCGTTCAATCCTTTATGGCCAGGTATATGGAACTTTTCAAAGAAGAACCCGACATGTTTGCCGCCCAGGCCTATGATGCCACCCGCATCGTTATTGAAGCCATGAAGAAAAATGGTACAGATCGTGAGGCTATCCGCGAAGGCATTGCCCAAACGAAAGATTTTCCGGGAATCACCGGACTGACAAGCATTGATGAGGAAGGGGACACCATCAAGGACGTGTTGATTCTGCAAGTGGAAAATGGTGCCTTTAAGCGTCTGCGTTAGAAATATTCCCAAGAAGAAGGGGCAGGCCGGGGTAAGTTTCCCCATCCCCTGCCCCCCCTTTTTAAAGAGAATGCATTAGCATACAGAGGTGGAGTAATGTTTATACAACAGCTCGTTAATGGGCTTATTTTAGGGAGCATTTATTCACTAATTGCCCTTGGTTATACCATGGTTTATGGTATTATTATGCTAATTAATTTTGCCCATGGAGAAATTTATATGTTCGGGGCCTTTGCAGGAATGATCCTGGTGGCCTTCTATGATGTCCCTTTCTACCTGGCGTTCTTACTTTCTATGGCCTTTGCCGGCCTGGTGGGCCTGACACTGGAATATTTGGCCT
>DUNV01000067.1 GCA_012839215.1 Bacillota bacterium | reverse complement strand
GGGAACGGGCATAGACGGCGATGTTCTTATTGCTACCGCCT
Organism: Bacillota bacterium; assembly: GCA_012839215.1. GTDB lineage: Bacteria > Bacillota > Dethiobacteria > DTU022 > UBA8154 > DUNV01. The sequence continues at coordinate 2,028 of DUNV01000067.1, read as the reverse complement.
ATTTCTTTGTGACAGAAGATAGCGAATTATATCCTCTTAATCTTGTTGTACTCGGTGACAGCAGAAAAGACCTTCTTCCCGGCATACGTGAATTTGTGGAGAAAATACCGGGCTTAAATGGGGAAATCGACTTCGGCACAAAGCTGGAACCCCGGCTAATGGAGTTGCACGTTGCCACGGATGAGGGGCTAACGCCTGCTCAGCGAGAGCAACTAAAGCGGACCATTGCTAAGCATCTTAACCCGGTTGGTGGTACAAAGACGCTGGTTTTCGAGGATGATATGGACAGGACATATCATGTCAAATATGCAGGGCGCATACCTTTAGATCAATTCCCAAGTTTTCTTGAATTTACTATCCCCTTTAAAATGAGTGACCCGTACATCGCTGAAACATTTGAGCGAACGCAGGTGGGCAGCGGGGTATTAACCAATCCGGGGAATGTTGAGTCTTACATGATTATCGAAATCGCAGGACCGGACGAGAACCCTTCGATTATCATAGGTGATCAGACATTGTCTTATACCGGCACAATAGCCGAAGGAGAGAAGCTTATCATTAACACTGAAACAATGGAAGTGGAACTGAACGGCGAAAACGTATTAGGAAGTTTTACAGGCGAATTCCCAGTATTACAGTCGGGAGATACAACCGTTGTCGCAGAGCCAAATGTCACGTTCAAATGGAGGGGCAGGTGGTTGTGATGCTGATACTGAAAACCGATGGCACACTGGAACCCTTGGGCCTGAAGTGGACAGGAGAAAGCAGGTTTGAATTGCTGCCGCCGACCCGCGAAAACAAAGAATCTGTATACGCAGACGGTGAAATAGACTTTGGGACGGAGCTGGAGACCGGGGAAATGGAATTACATTGCGTATCCGACGAAGGCTTAACCAAGGCTGAAATAACCGCCTTAAAAGCTGCTCTGGTAGGGCAGCTTAATTCTTTGCGCTCCTACAATATGCTTATTTTTGAAAGTGACAGCGACAAGGCTTTGTATGTGCGGCTTGCTAGGAGGCCGGAAATAACAGATTACCCCGGCTGGCTTGAGGTTGCGTTGGCGTTGAAGTATAAGCCCTTTTGGGTGAGCGCGGACGAACAGAACCACGTTGGGTCAGGGACAGTTGCGAACAAAGGCACTGTTGAAGCCCCACTTATAGTCGAAGTTTCAGGCCCTGTTTCTAATCCGGTTGTTTTTGTAGGAGATGAATCCCTGGAGTATGCGGGGGAATTGAACGATGATGATGTTTTATATATCGATACCGGCAAAAAAACCGTAAAGCTCAACAGCGATAATGCTTTGGGCAATTATAACGGAGCATTCCCGCTTTTGGCTCCAGGTGGCACAAAGGTAAAATATGAGGCCGTACCCCAGACTCAATCTGTAGACTTGGGTGGGGTTTATGACGGGAAAACGAATAATGCCGTTTTCAGATGGCGACACTGTTGGATTTAAAAAGAAAGGATGTGAATTACATGGGTCGTTTTGAAGATCATCTTTTGAATCAGGACAGCAACTTTGCTTATACTTCGGCTGTTTTCTCAAAAGCCCAGAACCAATGGGCAAGCATAGTGGCGGCATTGGGCGACGCCGGGGCTGTTCTTACGTCTACTCCTTTGGGAGCAAATGCTTCCTATGTCCAAGAGGCGGTTGACCGCATTGTGCCAATGGGAGCCTCGCTTCCGGCACTCCCTGTGGGCAAGGTGCGTGGCTTTGCATGGGCGGACAAAGCAGGGACCCTTTATCTGGAGGAGAGCGATGACAACACCACATGGACTGCCACGGCGACGGTTTCCGTAACAGCAAAAACCACAACGCCTTTGCCGTGGACAGCATTAACAAAACGGTGGTATAGGTTCAACTATACCAATGGCGGTTCTGCTCAGGGCAGTTTTGTTCTGGTGCAGCAAGCGGCTGGGTTAGAGGTGAAAGATATTCAACTAACGGGAAGTAATACTGTATTAGAAACGAAAGCAACTTTTATAAAAAGACCAACATCTCGCCTTATTTTTGATGAATATATAGAT
>DUNV01000066.1 GCA_012839215.1 Bacillota bacterium | reverse complement strand
TAGAACAAACACGGTGGATTAACTTTGTCAGGCCAATCCAAGAGGATTTTGTCAAGGAAATGGCTGTGCTGGGCTTGGATGGATCCGGAGCACTAAAGGTTGCCAAGAAACTCGCTGATAAATACAACGCTATTTACAAATAAAGAACAACTGGAGGAGAAGTCATGGGGAAACCGGGAGAATCAAGGATGATCACAGAACCCAAACGGGAAAAAAAGAAGGCCAAGCCACCTGGCAAGATAGTAGACCTGGTTCCGGATCGTGAAAAGGTACCGGCTGGGCATAAAAAGCCTTTACAAAAAACAATGGGGCCGCGGCAGAAAAAGAAGGAAACTAGACTAGCGGGCATTGAAGGACAGCCCGGGCCAGAAGAGGAGAACATTATGCTTGAATGTGAAAAGTCCATAGGAAAGTTAACACGATTTCTAGATCAGATTGCCGGAATGGCAATAATCATCACCATGCTTTTGGTAGTTATTAACATTGCCTTGAGAATTATTCCCGGAGCGAACCCTATTCTTGGCACCTATGAATATGTTGGTTTTTTAGCGGCGATCATTGCCGGCCTAGCCATTGCCCACTGTGCCTTCCAAAACTGCCATATAGCTGTTGGGTTTATCATGGATAAAGTTTCGCCTGGTATCCGGGCAGCCGCAGATATTTTTATCCATCTCATATCTGTGATTTTCCTGGCGTTCACCTCCTACGAAATTGCTGTTTATGGAAGGACCGTAGTCCAGACTGGCATGGTCTCCCCGACGACCAAAACACCTGTTTACCCATTTATTTATCTGCTCGCCCTTGGCGTGGCCATATTGGGTGTTGTACTGCTTACGAGAACGGTTAAAGCTGCGGCCCTTTTATTTAGCAGGCCTGCAGCTACCAGTTTTCGCGACAAAACAAAGTTGTTAGAATTAAACAGGATAGCACAAAGGGTGAAAGCAAATGACTGAGATAACTATTGGCTTTATTTCAATCATCATCTTCTTCATTTTACTGGCACTGCAGATGCCTATCGCCTATGCCATGGCACTGGCGGGTTTTTTGGGCTTTGGTTATATTGTTTCACCAGAGGCAGCCTTTCGGGTTGTTTCCAAAGATATCTATAACACTTTTTCTTCATATACACTTAGTGTAATTCCTATGTTTGTCTTCATGGGTTTCGTGGCCTTTTATTCCGGTATCGGCTCGCGGGTCTACAATTTTGCCTATAAATTAATAGGCCACTGGCCCGGCGGCCTCTCCATTGCTACCCAGGTCACATGCGGTCTTTTTGGCGCTGTCTGTGGTTCCAACACCGCCACAGCGGCCACCATTGGTGCCATTGCCATACCGGAAATGAAAAAGTATGAGTACGATGACAGCCTCTCCACGGCCAGCGTTGCTGCCGGGGGGGCCCTGGGTATTCTTATTCCTCCCAGCGTTATCTTTATCGTTTACGGTATTGCCACGGAGCAGTCCGTGGGCAGGCTCTTTATTGCCGGACTGCTGCCCGGCATACTGCTCATGTGCCTTTATGTAGCGACGGTCTACCTAATGGCTAAAAAAAACCCGGACCTTGGGCCGCCGGGGCCAAAGTTTTCCTGGGGGGAAAGGCTGGCTACCCTTCAGGGGGGCATCTGGGAAGTGTTCCTGGTCTTTGCCGTCTCCCTTGGGGGCCTTTTCCTGGGTTGGTTCACGCCGACGGAATCCGGGGCTGTTGGTGCTTTTTGTATACTGGCTCTTTCCCTGTTGGAAAAAAGACTGAATCTCGATGGGTTGAAAAAGGCCTTGATGGATTCCACGCGGACAACAGCCATGATCATGCTGCTCGTAGCCGGGGCGGTGGTATTCGGCAGATTGATGGCTGTCAGCCGCATACCCTTTGAACTGGCCAGCTGGGCGGGGAGCCTGCCGCTGCCGCCCTTTGCCGTCATGCTCATCATCCTGGCTATTTATGCGATCCTAGGCTGTTTCATTGATGCTCTGGCGCTGGTTCTTTTGACTATACCTATTTTCTATCCGGTTGCCGTCGATGTGCTGGGCTATGATCCCATCTGGTTCGGGGTAATCGTCGTTCTGGTGGTGGCCATGGGAGTTATCACGCCTCCTGTGGGCATGAACGTCTACATTATTAAGGGTATTGTTCCCGAGATACCGCTCGAAACGATATTCCGGGGTATCTGGCCGTTTTTGGGGGCACTGGTTGTCTGCATTCTCCTTATACTGGTGTTTCAGCCCATTGCCACCTTTTTACCAGGGCTACTATCATATTAAATACTGGTAAAAATATATAATGAGGAGGTTGCTTGATGGCGTATTTTAACGAGTTCTGGGAGTTAATGGACCAGGACCAGTTAAAAGAGGTGCAGCTGGAAAAGTTTCAAAAGCAGGCACGCAGGATGTATGATAATGCGTTCTATAAAAGACGCTTTGAGGAAACAGGAGTAACACCGGAAGATATCAAAAACTGGGACGATATTAAAAAAGTACCCTTTACCCACAAGGATGATCTGCGTGAAAATTATCCTCTCGGGTTGCTGATCGGCGATTGGAAGGATGTTGTCCGTATTCACATGACCTCCGGCACTACCGGGACGCCGACACCGATGGTCTATACACAGAACGATGTTGATGTCTGGACCGAGTGCATGGCCAGGAACTTTGTTGCCGGCGGGCTTACAAAAAATGATATTGTTCAACAGGCACATGGTTTGGGGTTATTTACCGGAGGGCTTGGTTTTCATTATGGATTGGAACGCGTGGGTGCCAAGGTGATCCCGACCAGTTCCGGTGGTACGGATCGGCAACTAAGGCTAATGCAGGAATGGGGCACCACGGTCTTTACAGGCACCCCCTCATATGCTGCCTATGTCGCCGAGGTTGCCAGGGAAAAAGGAATCGATCCGGAAAGGGATCTAAAATTGCGTCTGGGTTTCCATGGCGGAGAACCTGTTTCCGATGAACTAAGAAAAAGAATTGATGAAAGAATTGGCTATAAGGCGCATGGCGGGGGAATGAGGACGTGTTACGGTTTGACAGAAATGGGCGGTCCAATAGGTATGGATTGCGAGAATACCAGTGGCATACACCTCTGGGGGGATCATTTTCTGGTGGAGGTGCTAGATCCCAAAACATTGGAGGATGTACAAGCTGGTAAGGCAGGAGAGCTGGTAATTACCAATCTAAGCTTTGAGGCAATGCCCATCCTGCGTTTCCGAACTGGTGATCGGGTCATAGTTAGTTTCGACAGGTGCGAATGCGGTAGGACACACCCTAGGATAACCAGTTTCCTGGGCCGCGTAGATGATATGTTGCTCGTTAGCGGAACAAATGTTTTTCCCAGTCAGGTGGAATATGTTCTACTCCAGCATCCCAGGATGAGCGAGAATTGGCAACTCGTCGTCGGTGATAAAAAGGGGCTGCACACATTGAAGGTTGAGGTCGAACCTGTCCAGGGAGCGGAAATAGATCACGTTTTCATAGAAAGACTGGAAAAAGAACTATACAGTCATTTGGAGATTACATGCCGGGTAGATGTTAAACCAATTGGCACCCTGCCAAGGTTTGAAGGGAAGGCAGTAAGGGTAAGGGATGAGCGCGTCTGATCTAGACAATGTTGGAATGGTGGCGGAAGTTGTAAGGCGGTGCCGTAAAACCAGCGCCAGGTTTGATAATCTTCTGTTTTGATAGCCCAGGCGATGGTTTTACGGCACTTTTTGTACTTAGAACAGCCCTGGTAAAAAGGTGGCAATGGGCTGAAACACCAGTATAAGGAGAATGCAGACAACCAGTGCCCCCAAAAAC
>DUNV01000065.1 GCA_012839215.1 Bacillota bacterium | reverse complement strand
GGAACTTCCCTTTACGATGGTCCTTCCCGCGACGGAGGTCTTTAATATTATTGGGGAGGAAACCCCACAGGATTCTGTCCTTATTCAGGGCGTTATCGATTGCCTTTTTAAAGAAAACGACAGCTTTGTTATAATAGATTACAAAACCGGCAATCCGGCAAAAATGGAAAAGGATGGGCTCCGGCAGCAATACATGCGTCAGCTTGGCTATTATTCCCTGGCCATTAAAAAAATATGGGGTGGCAGGGTGACAGAAAAGTATTTATATTTTCTTGATGGGGGACAACTTCTAATGTTTTGATCAAGGCTTTTAGGTCAATTTTACGGGTAAAGGCATAATATGGTATAATGTTTTTCAAACGCCGAACTTTTTACAATAGATGTTCATGTGGTTTAACTATTAATAACTTGAAGGAGGCAGAAAATAAAATGAGATATGAAGGTGCAATTTACAGGCCTCCCAGCGAGGCTGGAAGTTTTATACTCCAGGTAACCATTGGCTGCTCCCATAACCGTTGTACATTTTGTATCTCCTTTTTAGAGAAGAAATTTCGCGAACGCCAGCTTGAGGAAATTTTTGCTGATATTGACGAAATATCCTCCGGTTATCCGGGAATAGAAAGGGTATTCCTGGCAGATGGTAATGCAATGGTCATGGCCACGGATAAACTTTTGAAAATCCTGGAAAAGCTCTATAAATCATTTCCTGCTCTGCAAAGGGTGGGGCTTTATGCCACTCCCCAGGATTTGCTGCATAAGAGCCCGGAAGAATTGGTGCAATTACAGAAAGCGGGCCTGGGTATCGTCTATTTGGGCGTTGAAACGGGCAACAACGAGCTTCTGGCCTGGATCCGCAAGGATGTGACCCGGGATCAAATTGCCGAGGCAGGCATTAAGGCCAGGGAGGCGGGGCTTACCCTTTCCGTAACGATTATTAACGGTCTTGGCGGTCTTGAAAAAATGGCTGTGCATGCAGCAGATACTGCTTCACTTCTTAACGAGATCGATCCCCACTATGTGGGGCTCTTAACATTGATGGTTGTTGATGGAACAGCGATGGCCAGAAAGGTGGCCCGCGGTGAATTTAAACTTCCCACGCCGCTGGAAATTCTTGATGAAATCAAAATGATGGTAGAAGGCCTTGAAGTTAGCAACTGTGTTTTCCGCGCTAATCATGCTTCCAACTACCTTCCTTTAAAAGGAACCCTACCCGGGGATAAACAGAAAATAATTGCCACGCTGGATACGATGCTCCGCGATAGGGATGTGGGCAGGCTTAGGCCGGAATACCTGCGCGGATTGTAAAAAATAAAAATAGATACGCACAAAATTCCCTTTATCACCATATAATTATAGGGCGGGTTAAGTTTTTTCCCGCTAGCAGATGAGGTGGTAAAAGGATATGTTTACAATAATGGCTACGGTTGCCCTTGTTTTACGGGGAATAATGCTTCTTGTCTCCTATATTACGACGGACTCTTTTCCCCAGCCCCTTTCCCGGGAGGAGGAAAGGTATTATCTGCAGGCGTTAGGACGGGGTGATGAACAGGCTAGGGATGTTCTTATTGAGCGCAACCTAAGGCTGGTTGCCCACGTGGTCAAAAAATTTGATAATACGGGCGATGACAAGGAGGATCTGATCTCTATTGGTACAATAGGCCTGATTAAAGCAATCAATACTTTTAATATATCAAAAGGAGCCCGACTGGCAACATATGCCGCCAAATGCGTCGAAAACGAAATCCTTATGCATCTCCGGGCAGGAAAAAAGAATAGGCAGGAAGTGTCCCTACATGAGGCCATCGGCATCGATAAGGATGGCAATGAGGTTTGCTGGATAGATGTGCTGGGCAGTTCCGCCGATGAGGTTTTGGATCGGGTGGAAATGGTTCTCCTGGATGAAAAATTAAAAAGAATTATTAAAAAGCTAAATATGCGGGAAAGGAAAATTCTCGTGATGCGCTATGGCCTAGGGGGAAAAAAACGGTATACGCAGCGGGAAGTTGCCGGAGAACTTGGTATCTCCCGTTCCTATGTTTCTCGCATCGAAAAAAAAATACTCTACAAGATAGCCGATGAATTTCAACCTGATGCGGCAGCAGCTAAGTTTTAGATGAAATATATAGTAAAGATCTTAAAAATTTGCCATTAAAAACAATATTAGACAATAAACGACAATCAGTAGATCGTTTATGAGATTATTTTATAATAATTTGTAAGTTTTCCCGCTTTGGTGTATAAATAAAGGAAACACATGATTCTCTTCTACTGAGGTGAAACTAGATGCGCAAGGTACCCACCAGAATGCTGCAAGCGGGAATGAAAATTGCTAGGCCAATTTATGATTCATCAGGAAATTTACTTTTAAATAGTGGCATTGTTCTAAAAAGGGAATACATTGCACGTTTGCAAAGCATGTTGATTCCATCGGTTTATATTGAAGACAAGCTAATTCCCGACATTGCTATCGAAGATGTCATACAGGAAGAAACAAGACAAGAGGCAATGAATTTACTGAAGGCTACCCAAAATGCTGTTAATAATGGGCATTCGGAAAAAGATGCCCACGAGGCTTTTTTTGTAGCCAGTAAGGAATTATACAATGTTTTAGATGACATTATTCAGCAGTTACTTGGCAACCCGGACCTAATCGTTAACCTGACAGATATCCGCACGGCTGATAACGATACATTTGCACATTCGGTTAATGTGGCCGTGCTGGCACTAATTTCCGCCCTGGCAATGGGGTTTACCCGATCTGATCTCAAAAAGCTGGGCATGGGGGCTTTTTTACACGATCTGGGGAAAATTAAAATCCCGCCATCAATTTTGAATAAACAGGAACCCCTCCTGCCTGAGGAATTTTCCATCATCAAAAAGCATCCCCGTGATGGTTACGAGCTCGTAAAATCACAATATCTGATTGAACCATCATCGTGTGCTGTAGTATTGCAACACCATGAACGCATAAATGGTAAAGGATACCCACGAAACCTTAAAGGTGAAGAAATTCACACATTGACAAAGATATGTTCAATAGCTGATGTTTATGACGCACTAACCGCGGAAAGGCCATACCGCTCGGCATTGCTCCCTCATGAGGCCTTGGAAATCATGGGGAACAATGAGGATGAATTCGACTTGACATTTTTACAAAGTTTTCTCAGGCACGTTGCTGCCTATCCTGTCGGTACCGTTGTCGGTTTGAGCAGCGATGAAATAGGTATCGTCACCAAAAATTTTGCAGGTTATTCCTCCAGGCCAAGGGTCAGGGTATTTTGGACCAAGGATTTGCAAAAAGTTGAACCATATGAAGTTAATCTGATGGAGAGGCTAAACGTCGTTATTGATAAAGTTTTCAGGGAGGAAGAGGTATCTAAGTTATCATTGTTCTGATGATATGGAGCAAATGCCTTGTGTAGTTATTTCCTATCGTTGTGGAGGGTACTATGGAAGGTAAAAAGATACTAATTGTCGAGGATACATCCTTTTACGGAAAACTAATAAACAATGCATTGCAAAACCTTGGTTACAATGTTCTGGAAATTGTGGCAACTGGCGAGGAGGCAATTAACAAGGCCACGGAGCTAAATCCGGATCTTATCCTCATGGATATTATCCTTCAAGGTAAAATTGATGGTATCGAGGCAGCTGCTATCATTAAACGTAACCTCAACATCCCCATAATTTATTTGACCGCATTTACCGATGCCAAGATTATGGAACGGGCCAAAGCTACTGAACCGTATGGCTTTCTAGTTAAACCTTTTAGTGATAGGGAACTGCACACAAACATTGAGATTGCCCTCTATAAATCCCAAATGGAAAAAAAACTAAGAGAATCGGAGGAAAAGTACAGGGAAATACTTTCTTCTATGTCTGAAGGTTATTATGAAACAAACATGCAGGGGCGGTATGTTTTTTTTAATGATTCGTTTTGCCGTATAACCGGGTATTCCCGCGAAGAGCTGTTGGGAAATAGTTTTCGCCTTCTGCAGGCTCCCGGAGAGAAAACATACCATTTTTTTAACAAGGTTTATCAAACAGAAGTTGCTATGGAAGGGTTTACCTTCACCTTGAAAAAAAAAGATGGGGAAAATATGGTCGTCGAATTATCCATTTCCCCTGTCCGTGATTCGGAGGGCAAGTGGAAGGGATTTAGGGGGTTGATGCGTGATATTACCGAAAGAAAACGTTATGAGGAAAAGTTGCAATATCTTAGCTTTCACGATTCCCTTACATCCGTTTATAACCGGGGGTATTTTGAAGAAGAAATGGAGCGTCTGAAAAATAGCCGTGAAAACCCTATCAGTATTATTGTTGTGGATCTGGATGGTTTAAAGATTGTTAATGATTCACTGGGCCATGATGAAGGGGATCAACTGTTAAGGATTACGGCGGATATTTTAAACCGTTCCGTGCGCTATAATGATATTATCAGCCGCATAGGAGGGGATGAATTTGCCATCATTCTTCCCCGTACTGAGGAAAACGTGGCCATTGGCATTGGAAAACGGATTAGAGGAAATGTTAAAAAATATCGTGAACAGAATCCCGAGACTGCTCTTACCCTTTCCCTGGGGATTTCTACAACCAGGGATCGATCCGATTTGTTAATGGAGGTTTTTAAAGAGGCAGATAATAATATGTATAGGGAAAAGTTGTCGCGTGGTTCAATCTCCAAGCGTATTATTATCAAGGCATTTTTAAGCATTCTGGAGGAAAAGGATTTTCTTTCCGGCGGCCATGCAGACAGGTTACATCTGCTTACCCAAAACTTTGCCGAAAGGCTAGGACTAGCCCCACAACAGATCAGTAATTTACAGCTTCTTTCCAGCGTTCATGATCTTGGTAAGGTGGGTATTTCGGATCGTATCCTCTTTAAACGGGGGAGACTCAATCAGAGTGAACGGGATGAGATGCAGCGCCATGCAAAAATAGGGCATCAAATTGCTATCGTATGCCCGGATCTACAGCATATTGCCGATCTAATCCTCTATCATCATGAAAACTGGGATGGGAGCGGTTATCCAGCCGGGTTGAAACAAAAGGCTATTCCCTTCGAGTGCCGTATTTTTACCCTAGCCGATGCCTACGATGCCATGACTAGCCCGCGACCATATCGTTCTAGCATTACGCCGAAAGAGGCATTGAAGGAAATTAAAAAATGTGTGGGGACACAATTTGAACCAGGACTTGCCGAGGAATTTATTGATATGGTTTTACAAAAGATTAATTAAAAGGAAAAATTAACTCTATAGTATCTTAAAAAAGGGAAATAACTAGCGTAAATGTTAAAATATTTGAGCCCCCGACAATTTGTAAAAGATATCCACCATATTGATCTTGAATATTTAGTGGATTTAGGAATCAGTGGTATTATTGCCGATCTTGATAACACCTTGGTGCCTTGGAATGATAGGGAGCTTTTTCCCGATGTTTTGGAATGGATCAACAAGGTTAAAAATTATGGTTTAAAAGTTTGCATTGTTTCTAACAACCATTCCGAACGCGG
>DUNV01000064.1 GCA_012839215.1 Bacillota bacterium | reverse complement strand
TCTTTCATCACGGTGTAATTACCTGTCCTTTCGCCCTCCATTAAAGCAAACTGAATCTTGTCATAAACCTGTTCCAGGTAAGGACTTTTCTTGTCAGATAATATCAACTGATACCCATCTTCATTGCAGGCAGAAAGCAAAAGTTCATCCATTTTCCTGTACGTATCGGGCATATTATTGGTGACCCCTAGAGCAACCACAAAACGTAGCTTTTTGCTTTTTTCCAATGTGCTTACCTCGATGCCTCGCACACCTTCCAACTGCTGAAGCTTTTCCACCAAGGGTGCCTTCACCCGCTGTTGGTGCCAAAAGTTGAAACCCAAAACTATCCCGAAAGTCAGGAGCATGACAAGAACCATGATAGGCCATCGAAATGAAATATCTTTCAATACAACCATCCTCGCGGTTTACATAATAACTAAGTTTACATAATAACTTAACATAAATCATTATAACAAACAACCATGGCGAAAAGCAATAAAAAAACCGGGGCAAAAAACCCGGTATAGTGCATAAAACAAAGTCCCATGAAATATATTAAATTGCTGGTGCCCTCTGCTACCTAACCTGGATGCTTTTTTATTATGTCAACTTTTCCTTTTATTATGTCAAGCTTCGCTACCCAGCAGATCATAGTCACCAATTCCTGTAACCTTAACCCTAACTATATCCCCGGGTTTTCCCATGGATTTTGGCAGAATAACTTTGCCATCCACTTCCGGGGCCTGCCCATAGTACCTACCAAAAGACATATTTTTTTCCTGCCAGCGGGAATCAATTAAAACCTCTATATTTTTCCCCAACAGTTTCCGGTTAAAAGACCGCGAAAGGTCCTTTTGTTTTACCATTATTTCCTGCTTCCTCAGCCGGGCAACCTGCGGTGGGACCTTAGGACCCTGGTAATAGGCACTGGACCTCCTTTCAGGCGAAAAACAAAAGGTACCCAACCTCTCAAAAGGGTACTGTTCCAAAAAGTTAAGAAGACCATAGAATTCCTTCTCCCCTTCCCCTGGATATCCAACCATTACCGTGGTTCTTAGGACCGCTGAAGGAATTTTCCCTCTGATCCTCTCATAAAGCTGCATGATTTTCTCCGGCCTAGTTGGCCTGCCCATCATGCGCAGTATTTTTTTGTCGATATGCTGGATGGGAATATCTAGGTATTTACATATTTTTTCTTCCCCGGCAATAAGTTCTATGAGTTCATCCGTAACGCGGGATGGCTGGGCATAAAGCAGGCGAATCCATCTGAGGCCCTTGATCCGGCTAATTTCCCTTAGGAGAGGCACCAGCATATACCGTCCATAACGATCCTTACCATAGGCAGTGGTATCCTGGGCAATAATATTGATTTCTTTAGCCCCCAGTTTTCGGTAGGCTTTTACCTCCGAAACAATATCCCCTATGGATTTGCTGCGCAGTTTTCCCCTCAAAAAAGGTATCAGGCAATACGAGCATCTGTTATTGCAACCCTCGGCTATTTTGACATAGACAGAATGCGGCGGGCCAATAATAAAGCGATCCCCCCACATAAAGGTGTTATTTTGCGTATTATAGGTATTATTAATCTGGGGAAACAATTTATTTTGTAGATAAAGCGGTATTAGCGGCGCATCCTTAAACTGTACAATTAGATCGATTTCCGGTACAATTTTCGTTAAAACCGCCTTGGAATAATAATTAGTCAGACAGCCGGTAAGGATAATAATTTCCAGTTTTGTCCCAGAATCCTTTTTAATTTGTACAATTTTTCTAATGGTCTCCAGTGCCTCCTGGCGGGCAATATGCAAAAAAGCACAGGTATTAATAATTGCCACCCGGGATTTATCCGGGGCGGGGCCTATGGTATAACCCCTTCTAATTAGGCTGCCGGCAATTTCTTCAGAATCAACATAATTTTTGGCACATCCCAAGGATATCAGGCAAAAGCTTCTAGACATCTATAGGACTCCGATCAGATCTAAATTTAGTACCACTGCTATAAGAAGGGATATTTTTATAATGGTTTAATCCCTAGTGTTCGCCTCTTCTAATAATAATGTTGAAGGGATTTGGTACCTCATGCCAATCATTCAACAGCAAACCATTTACCTCCAGTCTTGCACCGGGTGGATTGCCCAAACGAATTTTTGTTTCGTGGCTGCTCGCCGGCAAGACCCTCTCGTCTCCCTCAAGAAAGTTCTTTTGTTCCAGGTAGGCACCATCTTGTTCAATTTCCGCCCAACATTTCTTTGTAAAATAGAGTATTATTTCCATTCTTTCCACACCACTTAGCAGGTAAACTGCCTCCCTTTTGTCAAAAGATAGTTGGGCAAGTTGGGGCAAGTCCTCCGGTTTTTCCACTACCCCGGGGAATGGTTCCACCTCTTTCCCTTCTATTTCATTGTCATCCAAAATCTGGTCACCCGAAACATGACCCTGGGATAAAAAAGGCCTTTCCCCCTCTAAGTTACCTTGGGAGCGGAACCAGATGCTTCCCCCGATGATAACAGCCAGCAGGGCAATCCATATTAATGCAACAAAGGGAAATGGATGCCTTTCCTTGTCCATAAGCAGTTCGCTTTTACTCTTCTGGGAATCCTCCTCATTTTTTTGTCCATTCGTTACTTCCTTGTAGTATAGGATCAATTCATCGGCATTTAAACCAATGGATTCGGCATAGTTGCGCAGGGCGCCTTTAATATAAACTGTACCCGCAAAACAGGAAAAATCACCGTCCTCAAGGGCCCGTAGGTATCTGGCTTGAATTTTGGTTTCCCGGCTGATTTCCTCCAGACTAATCCCCTTCTCCTGCCGTTCCTTCCTAAGTAGGTTGCCGATTTCCTGCAAAAAACAATCCCCCTTTCCATGATCAAAAATATTTATTGTTGGGGTCCAACTTTTTCCTCCAAAATCCCTTTAGCCTGTTCAGCCCCGATGAGTAATTGGCGAGGTTTGCTTCCCTCAAATTTACCCACGATGCCAAATCGCTCTAGATCATCGATAATACGTGCTGCCCTATTATACCCTATGCGGAACCGTCTTTGTATAAGGGAAATTGATGCATATCCAACATCAAAAATCAAATCAGTTGCCTCCGGCAAAAGAACGTCGGTTTTTTCTATCGCCACTTCCTCAACAGTTTCTTCCTCGGCCAGAAACGCATGCTGGTAAAGAGGGCTTTCCTGCTGCTTGATATAATCTACAACCTTTGAGATATCATTTTCGCTGATAAAGGCACCCTGAACCCGTAGTGGTTTGTGCAAACCAATAGGGTGATAAAGCATATCGCCCCTTCCTAGAAGTTTTTCCGCACCCCCTGCATCAAGTATGGTCCGGGAATCAATTTGTGAGGATACGGCAAAGGCTATTCGTGAGGTAATATTGGCCTTGATCAAGCCGGTGATAACATCAACAGATGGCCTTTGCGTGGCAATAACCAAATGTATACCGGCGGCCCTGGCCATCTGGGATAGTCTAACGATGGAATCTTCAACCTCAGAGGGGGAAACCATCATTAAATCAGAAAGTTCATCAATAACAACGACAATATACGGAAGCATATCGTAGGCTTCATTATATTTGGTAATATCACGGACACCGCTCTGGGCAAACAATTCATATCTTCTTTCCATTTCTTTAACCATGGCCCGCAAGGCCAGTGCGGCCTTCTTGGCCTCGGTCACCACCGGAGATATAAGGTGGGGAATACCGTTATAAACACTTAGTTCAACAATTTTGGGATCGATCAGCAGGAACTTAACTGCCCAAGGTGGCACTTTTAAAAGAATGCTGCAAAGAATGGAGTTGATACAAACACTTTTCCCCGATCCTGTCGAACCAGCCACAAGAAGATGTGGCATTTTGAGAAGATCGGCAAAAACCGGCACACCGGTAATATCCTTCCCCAGCCCGGTCATTAAAGGAGACGCTGAGCTTAGAAAATCACTTTCCTCAAGTACCTCGCGCAAGTAAACCAGTGAGATAATTTTATTGGGAACCTCTATTCCGATGGCTGCTTTACCCGGAATAGGCGCTTCAATGCGGACATCGGGGGCAGCCAGGTTCAATGCCAAATCGTCACTAAGGCCCAGTATCTTGCTTACCTTAACGCCCGTTTCGGGTTGGATTTCGTAGCGGGTAACAGCAGGACCAGCCTGTACCTCCTTGATCCTAACGCTAATCCCAAAACTTCCAAAGGTATTTTCCAAAGTTCTGGCCCGTTCATGGATAAGTTTTTGCTGCTGATAGTCTTTTAGCTTGTTTACCCTAGTCAATAAAGCCAGGGAGGGAACAGTATAATCACCATAGGATTCATTAGCCCCTGGGATAGGCACCAAAGTGGTAACAGGTACTTCCCCCAGCGGCAATCCTTGCGGTAAACCATTATTTACCCGGCCCTCACCCACGATTTCACCTTTTTCTGCACCCTCCGGCAACTTTTTTTCCTGGATTACTTCTGCCCCTTCCGGAAAAACAATTAAATCATTTTTCCCTTCTTTTCTTATTCCATTTTCCTCTCTTTTTTCCTTCCCTTCCTTTTTAGCATTAAAACTCTTATAGTCCCTAATTTTATAGCTGTTCCCTTTTTTTGTTTCTTCTTTACCCTCCCCGTAGCTCAGAACACGGCTGAAATTTTTGAAATGGTTTAGAAAAAAGGTAAAGATACCACGCAAACCATGAAATAGCTCCAGTAGGGAACTATTCGTCATTAGCAGCAAAGCGATAAGACCTAAAGAGATTATGACAATGTAGCTACCAAGATCCCTAAAAAGAAAAAACAGAAATGCTGTTAGAAGAGCCCCCAATAACCCACCACCCCGCCCCAGGAGACCGAGTTCCATCATACAGGAAAACATACTTTTCCCATCAACAACCGGTTCCTGCAAAAAGATTCTTAAATGCAAGGAAATGGTTAGGATTCCAAAAACAATAATAAGGCCAAGTAGACGATATTTTAAATTTTCTATCCTATAAGGCCAAAAATAACCCAAAGAAACAACTAAAAAGAAAAAGGGCAAGGCCAGTGCCGCTTCGCCCAAAACTGTTTTGAAAATTAGGTTCATTACTGTGCCCAGCAGTCCTGTTTGATCGGTAAACTGAATACAAACAAATAAAAAGACCGCCGCGGCGATAAAAACAATAGCCTTGACCTGATTTCTGATAGTATCCTTTTTTCTTTTTTCGGTTTTATTTTTTTTTCCGGTTTTTTTCGCAGCCATTAACTACCTCATATTTTAGATATTTACTTTAAAACAAGAAAGTATACTATTGAAAAAGCACCCATTGCCCAACAATAGTAAGAAAAGTAGTGAAATTTTCCCTTGTTCAAAAGCCTGATAAACAATTTAATCGCGATAATTCCAGAGATAAAGGCCAGCGCTGTGGCAAGCAGATATAGGGAAAGATAAGCTGGAATTTCCCCAAGGCGAACTATATCTACTGCCTCTAATAGGGTGGCCCCGAATATTGCCGGCAGGGCAAGCAAAAAAGAATATTTAATTGCAGCCTGTCTTTTTAAACCCCGGAAAAGAGAGGCTAGAATAGTTGATCCAGAACGGGATATTCCCGGTATAATTGCTATCCCCTGAAATACTCCCGTGGCCAAGGCATCCATGTAACTCATTTTTTCTATGCCTTTGCCCCCGGGATACTTCCCCAATCTGGCTGTCAGATAGACAGCGAAGCCGGTGATCAACAACATAAAACCTGTTATAGCCGGCTCCTCAAAAAGTCCTTTTAAAAATGCCCCCATAGCCAGTCCAATAAAACCAGTCACAGCTGTAGCTACCAGCAATAGAAAAAAAAGCTTCTTTTGCCCCCGGTTCTTTTTAAAAAGCCCGCCAATAAGTGCAACAAGATCTTCCCAGAAGACAACCAGTATTGAAAGCATGGTACCAAAATGGACCAGCACTTCGAAGGTGATCCCCGGCTGGGAAATTCCTAGAAGATGCTCGAAAATAACAAGGTGCCCTGAACTGCTAACAGGAAGAAATTCTGTAAAACCTTGTAATAATCCTAAAAATATTGCTTCTAGAAAACTCATGGATGCCCCCTCCCCGGATGTTGGACTAAAGGCTGGACGCCCTAGCGGCTGTTGCTCGTTAATTTTCTTTTCTTCAAATGCCCACCTTTTTCCTTCTTGCTCCCCTACCTTTTTGCCAACCCCCTATATTTTGCAAGATAATGGCATACTTGTCAACTAACGGCAAAAACACAACTGCACCCAACAGATTATATAGTGCATGGGAGTTGGCCAGCTGTCTGGCAATATCCGATGAGGTTATCTCGGCAGCCCGCAGAAAGGGTTTCCAGAAAAGAATAACAAGCAAGATAGAGGTTAGGTTAAAAAAAAGGTGCCCGTAGGCCACCTTCCTTGCCGGAGATATGGTCCCGATCGATGCAAGCATAGCCGTTAGGCAAGTCCCCAGATCCGCCCCAACAACGATAGCCAGTGCCTCCTGGAAACCCAGATAGCCTTCCCTGACCATCAGAATGACCATGCCAATTGTAACACTGCTGCTTTGAATGATCGCCGCGGCCATGGTACCGGTAATAATCCCCCTCCACAGGCCTCCCCGGCTAAAGGCAAATAGATGATGAAAAGCAGCTGTGCCGGCAAGTGGTTCCAGGGTAAAAGCGAGCAACCGCAGGCCACACAAAACGGCAGCAACACCTAGGAGTACTTTTCCACCAAGGGGCCTGCCTGCAAGAATTTCTAAAAAATAAAGTGCCGTACCGGCCACGATCAGGGGCATGATTAAAAAACCCGTTTCAAAGGAGAAAAGCTGTGAGGTAATAGTCGTGCCCAGATTGGCCCCGATTACCACTCCCAATCCTTGGGCCAGAGTCATCAAGCTGCCATTTATAAAACCTACAACCATTACAGTCACCAGACTGCTGCTTTGCAATACTGCAGTTGCCACAAGACCAACACAAAAACCTTTTAGGGGGGTAGAAACAGAACTTTCCAGGAGCCCATGAAACTTCCCTCCGGCTAGTTTTTGCAGGCCTCCGCTCACACCTCTTATACCACCTAATAACAAAAGGAGAGCCAGGAGGAACTTCCCAGTTTCAACAAATAACATTGTTTTCCTTCTTGGAACTTTTTCTTATCTTTATCCAAATAGTCCAAAAAATAGAACCCGCTTCCCTAGATAATTCAACCCAGTTGGGGAAAAATATTAAAAAATAAGGGGGTAACAAAAATTGAAAAGAACTTTATCAGAAAGCTTTCACCAGATCCGGGAGCCGCAAGAAAGGCCGGGTATAGAAACCCCCGGGGAACAGCAACCGGCCGGGGAACAGCAGCCAACCCTGGAAGAAAGGACAGACAGCCTGGAAAAGGTTGGGCAACTAGACCTGCCCAAGCAGGAAAGTGATATTTTTATTTTAACCATCATTGGGCAGATCGAGGGGCACCTTGTCCTTCCTCCGCAAAACAAAACTACAAAATATGAGCATGTTATCCCCCAACTTGTTGCTGTGGAACAAAACCCCCAGATAAAGGGGGTACTTCTGATCCTTAATACCGTCGGCGGTGATGTTGAGGCAGGGCTGGCCATTGCAGAAATGATTAACACTCTCTCCAAGCCCACCGTTTCCCTGGTGTTAGGAGGTGGGCATTCTATCGGCGTGCCAATCTCCATAAGCTGCGATTACAGCATTATTTCCCCGACAGCAACGATGACCATTCACCCGATTAGGCTAACCGGCCAGGTTATAGGCATATTCCAATTTTTTGAATACCTCGATAAAATGCAAGACAGGGTCATTGAATTTGTCAGTAGGCATTCGCATATCCCCAGGGAAAAGTTTAAGGAACTTATGTTCAACACCAGCCAGTTGGGAAGAGATATTGGAACAGTCCTCATCGGACAGGAGGCTGTTGACATTGGCCTTATTGATTCCATAGGTGGTCTTTCCGATGCCGTCACCAAACTGCGTTCACTTATTAAGGAAAAAGAAACAGTGGGTGTACATTAACAAATAAAGGAGCGATATAGACATGGTACTTTATACCGCCGTCCCCCTGGAGGTAATTTTTCAGGATCAGGCAAAGGAGGAAGAAAAGAATCTGCTTCAGTTACCTTTTGCCAGGGGGACCATTGAAGTGGAGTTAGTAAGTAAAACCAGAGGCAAAATAGTGCGCCTGCACAGTTTTAACATCAACGATTATCTCCATCCGGATTTGCAGCCCGGAAAAGAAATTAAGTTAAAATGGAATGTCTAGATCTCCATGATAATGGGCAATATCATCGGCTTTCGCCCGGTCTTTTCCCAAAGAAACTTTCCCATCGATTCCTTGACATTATTTTTGATGATCTGCCAATTACTGATTTTTTTCTGTAATATATCGGTTATAACAGAGCACACTATTTCCCGCGCCTCATCGAGCAGCTCTTCCGATTCTTTCATATAAACAAAACCTCTGGAAACGATATCTGGACCAGACAGCAGTTTTTTCTCCTTGCCATCAATAGCCATAATAACAATAAAGATGCCATCCCTGGATAAAACCCTGCGATCCCTGATAACTATATTGCCCACATCGCCAACCCCCAGGCCGTCAATAAATACCGCACCGGCCGGGACACCAGTTGTTATTTTTCCCTGATCGGAGGTAAATTCCATTGTTGTACCATTTTCCACGATAAAAATATTACCCTTGGGAATACCAATTTTTTCTGCCAGGGCCGCATGGTGTATCAGATGACGATATTCCCCATGGACCGGAATAAGGTACTTGGGACGCAAAAGATTCAACATTAGTTTAAGTTCTTCTTGGCTGGCATGCCCAGAAACATGAACTCCGGAAATTCCCTCATAAATCACATTTGCCCCCCGACGAAAAAGATTATCGATAGTCCGGTGAACGAGTTTTTCATTTCCGGGGATGGGAGTCGCGGCAATGACAACAGTATCATCCGGAATAATTTCCAATTTCCGGTGGTTGGCATTAGCCAGCCTGGTAAGGGCCGATAAAGGCTCTCCCTGTGTACCGGTCGTGAGGATAACAATTTTTTCGCGGGGATACTTCTTTACATCCTCCACATCCACTAGCAGTTCGCTGGGAATATGCAAATAACCCAGTTCGCGAGAAATTTCCACAACATTGACCATGCTCCAACCATCCACGGCAATTTTTCTGCCGGCTATGCTTGCTGCATCAACGATCTGTTGAATGCGATGAACATTAGAGGCAAAGGAAACGATAATGATCCTTCCTTCGGTAGACAAAAATATATCTATCAGCGTTTCCCCAACTTCTTTCTCTGAATGGGTATAGCCTTCACGTTCAGCATTTGTGCTGTCTGACAGGGCCACTAGGACACCTTCCCTGCCCACATCGGCCAAAAGATCGAATTGTGTAATGTTCCCCTGAACGGGTGTATGATCAAATTTAAAATCACTAGTATAAACCACATTGCCTACCGGGGTTCGCAGGATAACTCCAACGGAATCCGGGATGCTATGATTGGTCGAAAAAAACCTCGCCCTAATCGATCCGATCACAATATTGTCGCCACCATTTATTTCATGCAGGGTGGCTTGCTTTAGCAGCCCGAATTCTTCAAGCTTAATTTTCAAAAGGCCCAGGGTCAATCTGGTACCATAGATCGGCACATTAATATGGGGCAGAACGTAGGGTATTGCACCAATATGGTCTTCATGGCCATGAGTTAAAATAATCGCTTTTATTTTTCCTTTGTTTTCAAGCAGGTAACTTATGTCCGGTATGACAAGATCTACACCAAGCATTTCGTCTTCGGGGAATTTCAATCCGGCATCAATGACAATTATCTCTTTCTTATATTGAACGACAAACATATTTTTCCCAATCTCCCCCACGCCGCCAAGGGGGATGATTTGGATTTTATCGCGCTTGCCTTTCACCTTTTCTTTATGCAAAAAAAAATAACACCTCACTTAAAATTATTTTCCGCCCATTCAAATTGCCCTTATTATACTCGATCCCCTTTTCAAAGGCAAACATACACCAAAGGAAGGATCCTCCCACCAAGATTGGTGGTACATGAATAGAGCCCGGCGGGCAGTCCCTCCCCGGAAAGGGTGGTTTACCCACTGGGCTCTATACAAATAAAACCCAAAAGCCATCCAGATTATAAAACCAGATAGGCGATAGGAGCAATGACAATTAGGCTTAAAATGGTCCTTATGAACCAAATGACGATTAGCTTGGGCACACTAACCGGAATCTCTGTAGCCAAAATGCAGGGTATGCTTGTAGAAAAAAACAATACCCCCGAAACACTTACAGCTGCCACGATAACCCTGGTAATGAGTCCGGCATCCATAACAAGGATGGATGGCAAAAGTATTTCCGTAATACCTAGGGGAATTGCCTTGGCGGCTAGAAAAGCATCGGGTACCTGCAGCAGCCATGTAAAGGGGTAAAAAATATAGGCAATATAATCAAAAATGGGCGTATACTCCGCCAGTGTGAGGGCAATAAGGCCCACAGACATAATAATGGGTAGCACATTGATCACCATTATTATCGCTTCCTTGAATTGCATCCATAAATTGCTGCCAAAGGGAGGCGCTTGTGAAGATATTTCCAACGCCTTATTCCAGGCATTGGTAAGGTAGTTCCCCGTAACAGTTTCCTCCGGGTAGCCTGTCCCTTGATAATAATCATTTTTCATTCTGTTAATTGGCCAAACCCTAACCATGATGGCCGTAACAAGAAAAGTGGAAAAAATTGATATAAGGAAAAACAGGGGAAAGATGTGCATGATATCCACCGTTCGGGCAATGATCAGCATCATCGGAATTTCCACCGCCAGAAAACCTGTGGCAATGGTTACAGCCTCCTTAACCGTATATTTTCCATCCCGGTAATCCTGATCTGTCATTAAGTAGACAACGATAATGCTGGCAAAGCGTGAGGTTAACGCAATAAGTGCGGAACGACCTGGCACCTTCCAGATAGGCTGCATAATCTTTTGAAAAAAGACGCCGATAAAATCCAAAAGTCCATAGCCCATTAAAAAAGTCAGAAAAACACCGCTGAGAACGCAGATAAAGGAAATCTGCACGATTAGTTCAAAGAACAAAAATGGCCCCATGTCCTCACGCATCATCCATGCTGGCCCCATATTAAAAAAAATGTAAATTGCTGCAATCAACCCTAACACTTTCAGAATCGAGAAGGTGATCTCGAACCCGCTATCGTTCCATGATTTGGTATAAAAAGGAAAGGCAGCACCGATTAGAATCATCAGTAAGGCATAAATAGATGAAAAAGATGGAAACGTGGCCGTAATCCAGGCAACGAGATGGCCAATAAGGATTGAGGATTCGCCATTTATCGTCACAGGAACGAAAAAGGCAAATATACCGATCAGACTGAATAAGATAAATTTTATTCCACTAGTACGGTGTTCTTTCGTAGGCTCCACCTGAGCACCCACTTCAGGTTTCGGCATTGTACTATGTTCCCTCCTTAAATAACCTAGGTAATAATTGCCACATGAAATTAACATCTGCTGCAACCCAAATAAATTATGGCAGTGGGGGCTGTGGCACAAAGCGTTGCCACCGATAACCGGGCTGGCTCCCCTTTAGGCACTAGCGGTACAACATATCCACAGCCCTCCAGTTTAATTAAAGAACCTGCAGCATTCCTTATATTGCATTTTCCGCATTATTTTGCCGGAAGAACATCAACCTGCATTGGTGTGCATTTTCCACCATTAGCATCTGACACATCTTCAGCACAGCTCGTAATGCCCACAAGACAATCCATTTGGGCTTCTAAATCGATATAATCGCCTTTTTTGGAGAGGGGTTTGTGTATGGATAAATTGTAATTTTCATCCACCTGTGTATGCATAAAAATATTAAAGGTATCAGGAATGTATGCCTTGCTGATTTTGTATGGTTCAAGCGCTGCAGCCAGGTTTTCAAGACAGCCATTTTGCGGGCCCACTTTAAATATTTCCTCATAGACGAACCTGTTGCAGGGGGAATAAAGTATATCATGTACACCTACCGTATCGGCCGTAATTTTAAACATGACGTTTAACTTGTTTGAAAACAGATCGTGCCCTGTCGTAATTCTTAACGTTTGATTATTCACCCGGGTGTGCGACATTGAAACATATTCACTGTGATCTTCTAGGTTGAAACAAACAAGATCGGCAATTTGTTCCCCTTCCACATCGGTCACCCGAAGTGTTTCACCCTTCTTGACAACCAAGGCAATCGCTGATTTAGGCGGTATAATCTGCACAGTAATATCCTCCCCTATTAATAATTTATTTTCGCGACACTTCCAAATTGAGGCAAAGTTCTAAAAATCTCTTAACTACCATTAGCCCCCTGGTACTATTTTTTTCTAGCTCTGCGACCACATCCTTTCCATATTCATTAAATAATTATGTTCTGTCTCTTTTATATGTTTCGGCACCATTCATGAAAATCCTTCTTATCCTTCACCCGGCCCAAAACGGCATAAAATAGCCCGTAAATAGTGTTTAGATATAGGGTATCAGGTGTTCTTCCCCCTCCATAAGGGCATTAATGATGCCTTCGGTATCCATCACCCGCCCAAAAACAGACCCTATAATTTCCAGAGTTGCCCGCTGCGATTGCTCATCAAGCCCCCCACAGCTATCACTAACCATTACCACCTTAAAATCACGCATATAAGCTCCCCGGGCAGTACTATCGCAACAAATATTTGTAACAGTACCGGTTATGATAACAGTATCAATAACACCATATCCCTTGCGGCTTCTCAAAATCGATTCCAGCTGTGTGTTATGGAAGGAATCATAGCGATGTTTCTTAATAACCGTTTCCCCATTGATCGGCGCAAGATCATCATAAATAGCAACTCCATGGCTACCTTCGCGCATCCCCTGTTCGAAAAGGACAGGGTTATAGGCCGCCTCCAAGGGAGAGATATGATACCCTTCAGTTAAGGTATGCTGGGTAAAGATCACAGGTACATCAATATTCCTGCAGCAATCAAGAATCCGCTTAATATTGGGTACAAATTTCCGCGCCATAGGAACTTCCAGAACTCCCCCCGGCTCCACAAAATCATTTTGCATGTCAATAACCAGCAGGGCACAGCGCCGTCGATCAATTCTCCATGGTATCTTTTCATTCATAGAAATCCCCCTTGTTTTAATTTTTTTAATATTAGAAAGGTAAAACATTGCCGCAATTGTTTCCGTTCAGGGTTAAAATATTCTGAAGAAAAACATTACAATTCCCCTTTCATGCAGGCACTGCAACATTATCGGGATAAACAGCCCGCTGCTGCCCATCCCCGATGGTATACCCAAGTATAAAAAGAAAGCGGCACTTTGTCAAATATATAAGAAAATAAAAAGACGGCTGTAAGCAGCCGCCCTGATTGCATATTTCCATGTATTTTTCAAATGGTAGGTAGGTAAATCAGCCAAAGGTATAGCGATCAAGCACTTCCTTGAGGGTTTCGTTTAATTTTTCCGGCAAGGCAACCAAAGGGAGGCGGGGTTTTCCTACCTCCATCCCCACCAAGTTTAATGCCGCTTTTAACGGTATGGGATTTGTAGTGATAAACAGGGCCTTAAAAAGTGGTAAAAGCATATGGTGCATCCTAGTAGCGGCATCAATATCTTTATTAAAAAAGGCATCCATCATTTGCTTAATTTCCAAGCCAGCAAGGTGAGAGGCAATGCTGACAACGCCTGAACCTCCCACACTGATAATGGGGAGAGTCATGGAATCATCGCCACTGTAGACGGAAAAATCCCCCGGGCAACTGGCACAGATTGCAGCTATCTGCTCGAGATCACCGCTTGCCTCCTTGATAGCAACAATATTATCAATTTCCGCCAGACGTAGTGTTGTTTCCGCCTGCATGTTTATACCGGTCCTGCCAGGAACATTGTAGAGCATGATAGGCAGGGATACCGATTCGGCAATTTGTGCGAAGTGGCGATACAGCCCTTCCTGGGGAGGCTTATTGTAATATGGGGTGACCAGCATTAAACCATCTAGACCTATTTTTTCAGCCTTTCGGCACAATTCAACTGTTGTTTGGGTATAATTTCCCCCCGCTCCGGCAAGAACCTTGGCCCTTCCTTTGGCAACGCCGGCAACAACTTTGAGAAGGTTTAGCCTTTCCTTTTCAGATAAGGCCGGGGATTCCCCAGTTGTCCCGGCAACTACCAGGCTATCGGTACCCTTTTGCAAAAGAATCTCGACTAGTTCTTCAACCTTTTGATAATCTATCTCGAGGCTGGGATTAAAAGGTGTTACCATTGCTGTAATCAAAGAGCCAAAAAAAGAGCGCAAGTCTATTACCTCCCTACCAGGATAATGTAATTATTATAACAAAGGTTTTTGTTTTTATCAAACGAATTCATGGAATACCAGCAGGGGCTGCAATTGTTCCTTCCGGAGTGCAC
The DNA here is from genome assembly GCA_012839215.1 of Bacillota bacterium. GTDB lineage: Bacteria > Bacillota > Dethiobacteria > DTU022 > UBA8154 > DUNV01. Next base: position 4,739 of record DUNV01000064.1, on the reverse strand, counting down.
ATTCCGCGGCAGCCGGCAACAAATCCATCTTGGAAACCAGGGAATTTGGTTTTTGCAAGGGTTCATCCTGCCCAAAAGGAACCATAAAAATATTTTTTGCAGACAACAATACACCAATATTTCTTGCGTTTAGCCCCAACCCGTCGTTTGTGGATATAGCCAAAAGAACAGGTCTCAGATTGCGAAGATGGGATTTAACGGCCATGAGAACAGCAGTATCAATGATCCCATTGGCCAGCTTGGCAAGGGTGTTTCCCGTACAAGGAGCAACAATTAACAGATCCAATAGTTTTTGGGGGCCAATAGGTTCAGCATCCACAATACTCCGAATAATATCGTTGCCCGTACCTGCCGCAAGCCTCGCCTTGATGACCCCTGCATCACTAAAGCGAGTATTGCTTTGATCAACCGACGGCGTTATAATTGGAATTACAATTGCCCCTGATTCGACTAATCTGTTTATTTGCGGGAAAACCTGATCGATCGTACAGTGTGAACCAGTTAAAGCCAACCCTATCCTAGTTCCCGCCAGGCCCATCCTTTTTTCCCTCCCTTTTCAACATTTTTTTAATCAGCCCGGGATAAACCTGGGCCAATATTTTCCCTGCGGTTTTAGGTGCAACCTTGCCCGGTAGCCCGGGAAGAATAACCGCTTTGATATTAAGCCTTTCCGCCACATTAAAATCCACCCCAAAGGGAAATGAGGATATATCGATAATTAACGTTGAGCTTTTGATGCGGTAGAGAATTTCTGCATCGATAATAAGAGCAGGTATTGTATTAAAAATTATGTCTGCCGTGGAAATTTTCTCTGCAAGATGTCCAAGCGGCACAGGGATCAGGTTCATAGCCTCAACCCAGGCAAGAACTTCTGGCCTTCGGGCCGCAACGCTCACCTCAGCACCGAGCGCCTTTAATGTTAGAGCCAATATTCTGCCACATCGCCCAAAACCGAGTACAAAACTATGGCTCTTGTAAATTGTTATATCAGTATGTTCCATAGCCGCCTGGATGGCCCCCTCTGCCGTGGGTACAGCATTTAAAATGGAGATTTCGTCTAGTTTGCTGGTTTCACAAATTTTTGCCCCATAGCTAATCAATAATTCTTTGAGGGCCGGATCCAGATGCCCGGCAAGAACAATTGTCCCCCAGTTAAATGCCCGTAGCACCGATAAGTTGTTCAGAGAGATTTTTTCCAGTGAGTACGGGGCATAAATCACCCCATCAGCCTCAATCCCTGTCAGAGGGGTGATGATAACCTGTGCAGAAAATATTGATTCCATCAAATTTTCAGCAGCAACAATTTCGTTAGGGTATTCATACTTTTCGAAACCAAACATGGACACTTTCGCGCCGGTTTTTCTTAGGTAGGAAAATAACTCTGCTTCCCTTTTATCCCCGCCAATGATTAAAATACTCATATCCCGCAGGAAGGCGCCCATTTGATTCCTCACCTCCTCCAAAACATTAGACAGGCAGTTTTCAAGCGCTATATCTTGGCACAACTTTTGTGTTAAGACTAGCTGGAGTTTTATGTAGCAAAATACACTTTTGCAGTGGAATTGATCATATCTTATTTTATATTATGTAGGAAACAATCCATGTGTGAGGGAATATCTGAGGGATTTTTGGTGGGAAATTATTGATGAATAGATTTACACACACAAAAAAGCGCCGATTTTCCGGCGCTTGAGGTTCTTAGCCACCACCTTGCCTAATACGATTCCACATCCTCGGCCCCAAAACGTTTTAAAACAGAGGACACTTTGGAAGTCTCATCCTCGTTCGCCTTTAGGGTAACAAGAATATCGCCCTGCTTAACCCTTTCTTCGAGATGACGGCCGCTTTCCTCAGGAATACCAAAATCAACAAGGCTTCCGACGAGGCCCCCGCCAACAATTCCGGTTAAAAAGGCCGCCAAGGGGCCCGCGGCAACAATAGGTCCGACTCCGGGTATTAATAGGGCTCCTGCCCCGGCAAGCAACCCGGCAATACCCCCTATTGCACCGCCTGTCAGTGCCCCATCGCCAACATTTTGTTCGCCCATGGTGAGGCCCTGATCCCCATCCCCACCTGTGTCTTTCCCCCCGCCTTCTTGCCTATGATCCCTGGCAATAAGGGATATTTCCCTTTCATCAAACCCCTGACGTTTTAGTTCGTTAATCGCTTCCCTGGCCCGTTCCTCGCTGCGAAAAACACCGACAACTGCTTTTGCCATAGCCCATTGCCTCCTTCTTAGAATTTAACTGACATGGGTAGTATTTCCCATACCATTTCTTCTATGCGGCAAGGGCCATAGGGAGATAACCGATCGTCTTCTCTAGAAGGATCCTGTATGGCCAAATCCGCCATCATGGCGTAAGGATGGGGGCAACTTTTCAACATGGACCAGCTTGACAGTTGGTAAGGCATGAATGATCAACTGTGCAATTCTTTCGCCCCTAGCAATTTTATAGGCCTGTGGCCCAAGGTTTATCAGCAGGACTTTTATTTCCCCCCGGTAATCGGCATCGATCGTTCCCGGTGAATTTAAAACGGTTACCCCATATTTAAAGGCCAGGCCGCTTCTTGGGCGCACCTGGGCTTCAAAACCCTGGGGGATAGCCATTTTCATACCTGTGGGGATAAGGGCAAATTTGCTAGGTTCCAGAATAATTTCCTCATCCACAGCTGCATAAATATCCATCCCTGAAGCTTCCTCGCTCATAAAACGCGGTAAGGAAAGATCCGCGGCATGATCGAGCTTTTTGACAAGTATCTGTACTTCCTCGGGCATCAAGACCACCCTGTTCATATAAATATGGTTATACTAATGTAAGGCAACTGAAACAAATATACGTTTATTGCCCCGTTTTGTCAACCGGCCCTAACCCCATATTTCCACAACAAGGCGGTATCCATATGCAGAAGTTTTAATGAGAATCAGACCATCGGTATTATTTCTGAATTTGAAATCGAGGTGTTCGGATACCGTGGCATCCCTTCCCCTAGGGACATAACCAACCGGTCGGCTATGGGGAAATCTTTGTACCACCTGTAGTTTCGAATTTAAGACAGCATTATAAAGGGTTGTGGATACCTGGCAAACTCCTCCCCCATAACCAGGGACTATCGTCCCACCTACAATAATAGGGGCAAGTTTATACCCCCTTTCTGCCACCCTCGGCCCTGTTGCCCTGTTAAAAGAAAAAACCTCCCCGGGCAGTAGAAGATAATTATGAAGTGCCAGGGCTGCTATTCTAATGTTTTCACCCCTGCCCCCATTTCCGAAGCCGGTGGCGTAGGAACCCTTTCTTTGGCTAATACCCTCCAACAGATCAGCTGTTATTTCGGGATCAAGATCAATAATGACAGGGTAAACGGTCGTCCGCGGCCGGGAACCCATAACTAGTTCCACAGTTTTTTGCACATCTATTTTTTTCCCGGGCTGTTCCGGAAGAACCTCTCCGGAAAGTGGATCGAGGTAGGCATTGCGGGGCCGGATCAGTGATTCACGGCACAGCGCCTCGACAAGACCTGTTACTTCCTCTTCCAGTTTTCGCCCCATAGAAATATCTTTTAAAAAAACTCCTTTGGCAACACCGTACTTAGACCTAAGATAGCTCTCCCGGAGATTATAGGTAAGACAGCCGGAGGCAAAAAGCAGAACGAGTAGAAGCAAGGTGGTCCCCTTGATCGTAAATACTGTTATGTTTTTCATTTTGGAAAGTCCAAATCATAGGCGGGAGGGGGGTTATGGGGGCTTAGCAATTCCTGCAGGGAAACTATGGCAAATCCCTTCTTCTTGATCGCCGGCAGTGCTTCCTGTAAAAAAGAGACTGTATCATTGGTCGGGTGCATAAGTACAATAGCCCCTCCATGAATTTTTTCCGTCACCCTCTCATGCATTTTTTGCACACCGGGTTCCATCCAATCAACGGTATCGAGTGTCCAAAGAACAGTTCTCATCCCGCAGCGGGAAACGGTTTCCAAAACAAGTGGATTATATTCCCCCTTGTGCGGGGAAAAAAAGTGAGGTGACTGCCCTGTTACATCGAAAATAAGGCTGTTTACTTCCTCAAGCCCACTTTGTATTTCCGCTGCGTTTAGCTCTGTATAAACAAGGCTGTCAGTGTGCCCATGATTGGCCAAAAGATGGCCTTTGCTGTGGATATCTTCTAGTAATTCCCTGTTTTTCCCTGCCCAGTTCCCGACAACAAAAAAGGTCCCTATAGCCCCCTCGGCTTCTAGAATGCCGAGCATGGGGTGTATAAATTCTGATCCCCAGGCGACATTGATCATCAGGGCAATTTCCTTCCTGCCGGCGTTACCTGTTCTGATTACGGCAGAAGGATAATCAGCCAGGGTTATTTGCGGGAGAATTGGCTCATAAACAGGCTCGATTATTTCCCCGGAAGCGGCAGACATTATTTTATTGATTGTTTCCAATTCATTAATTTTATAGCCCCAGAGTTCGGGAATTATGGTATTTTCCAGCGGGTTATAGCTTGCATCGACAGGGTCAATCTGCCACTCGGCAAACTTTAGCGCAAAAATTTCCTCGATCTCCTCCCTAGTTCTGCCCCCCAACATTTCCCCGGCAAAGAAAACATCCCGCTCAGTCCGATCTAGTGATCGCAGATAATAATTGTAAAGAGGGTTCATCCATACCAGAAGGCCGCCAAGGATAAGAATAACAGCCAGAAAAACAATTACTGACTTCGCCCCTTTTTTCGAACCAAAATAGGCAATAAACAAAC
>DUNV01000063.1 GCA_012839215.1 Bacillota bacterium | reverse complement strand
TGGTAAGCATTTTCCTGCATCATAAATTCAGTAATCGCCTCGGCTGCGTCAATATCCTCTACCTTGCTGCGCAGCTCCCGCAGGTAAATTTGTTCGCTGACGTATCTTTCATCGGTAATGAGCAATCGTTCCATGCGGGCCCCGATCTCCGAACGGCATTTGAGGAGGCGATCCAGTTGACTTCCCAATTTTTCCAGTATCGTTCCTCCCAGAGCAACTTGATCGTTATGTAAAAGAGCTTTTTCCATTTGCAGAACCACTTCAAAAATTTCCCTTTCACCAAAGGCCTCCACTCCATTAGTGCTGGTGCGAACAGCTACCCCAGGGGAAATTTCCACTTCCCGGTTAAAGGTATCGCCAACATAGTAGGGTTCGTCCGGAGCGATATAGGTAAAGATAGCCGCCGGGCAGCCGGCCCACTCCTCGTCGGCTATCAGACCGGAGCGCAGTTCATCCGGATCCCAGTATCTGGACTGCCCATCGGTAACAGTAAAGTTGGAAAATTTAGGTTCAATAGTGCTAGTTAATAACTCGCCCGTAATTTTATCAAGATCAAAAAATTTTAATGTCCTAGTCTTGACTGTCTGGGGCGGCTCAGGTCCCAATGTTCCAGCGTTAAAGTACCAGTCGAGGTGAATACCGCTGGCGGGCCGACCATTTTCATCAAGGCCCCCATAATCTTTGTGGAGGGTAAAACGCTCATAGTTGACTTCTTCACAAAGTGATGGGGCAAACTGTAAAACGAGTTTGTCCCCGACCATGGGGATCTCCTTCTCAAAAGTCAGGGCCTCCGGCGTGGCTACGGTTATCTCCAATTGACGGATAGATTCATCCGAGGATTTAATGGGCAGCGAAATGGTAGTCTGATCTTTTAGATACATCCCGTTCAAATTTATGAGGATATCTTCCTCGACGCCGCAAACGCCCTCCCTTAGTTCCCCGTCAAGACCATAAAGGTAGTAGCGGGCACCTAGGCGGACGATACGGTCGTCTTCCCCACCTTCGCCGACAGCGGCCTTCTGTTCATCGGTCAGGTCCTGGTAACGAATAGTTCCCAGCACTTCCAGGGCCACAGAACCATTGGCATCCTGATGGTTGTCCAAATTAAAAGAAATATTATCAGTGCCGAAAAAGCTATCCCTGGCCCCCGGCAGATGCTGGGCAACAATCGTGGCTGGAACTACATTGCTATCAGGTATAGCCTTGTATTCCAGGGCTGTGCTGATGGCGTATGTGCCTGTGGCAAGATTATCCATATCCAAATAGATTTCATCTTCGCTACCGGCCAGGCCGGAATAATTATTCTGCCAGTAGTTGATAATTTCTCCCTCTGAGCCAGCAACCTGATAGGGTGCCGTCTGGGTTTTATATCCTCCAAAAACATAAAGGCCGGCAAGTTCAGTATTGGCAATGCCGACAAGCTGTTCCAATAGCTGCCTGACTTCAGGAGCCATAGCCTGTCGTTCACCTGGGGAGTGGATAGCGTTAGCACCATAAACGGACAGTTCCTGCAGCCTATGAATCACATCAATAGCTTCGGCCAGCGAATCTTCGCTCATGGTCAGCCAGGAAAGGCCCTCCCCAATATTGCGGCGATATTGTTCATTGCGGGCCAGACCGGTTCCTGTTATTTTCATAACCTTATAAGTTCCGACAGGATCTTCCGAGGGCCGATCGAACGTCCTCCCAGAGGCAAGCTGCAAAGATCGCCTGTCCAAAGAACGCAAATTGCGCTGTAGATTGCGTGTAACTGATTGGGATAACATGCGGTGGGTGACACGCATTTGTTTTTCTCCCCCTTCTACCTGATACCGTTGATTAAGGTTTCCAGCATTTCATCAATGATACTCAAAAATTGTGCCGAGGCGTTGTAGGCGTGCTGGTATTGGACCATGCCGAGCATCTCATCGTCGAGCGACACACCGGCAACGGACTCTGCCTGTTCGGACATATTTTCATAAATAGCGTTCATATTAAATTCCAGACGTTGGGCCTCCCGGCCCTGAACACCAAGGTTGGCCATACGGCCCCGGAAAAAATCTTCAAAAGAGGTCTCTTCCAGCCCTTCCAGCAATTTTTCCCGCAAACGATAAATATCTAAGGCCCCGTTGCCATCCCCCGGAGAATCAAATATCTTTGCGGCAGCAACGGCGTCCATATTTTCAAACAGGGCTGGATTCACTCGGAAGTTTGCCGCGGCCCGGTAAATATATTCCCTAGGGTGTTCCGGCGAAAAAGGTCCTACCTCAAAGATGGCCGTTTCCGTTTCTGCCATCAGTTCTTCTGTTTCCATGAACAGGGTCACTTCGTTTTCCTTCCCAGTCTTCTCGTCGAGCTGAAAAAATTTTAACTCCTGTTTGCCCTGGAGGGATCTATTACCGGCAGCTATGGCAAAAACGAGGTTTGGCTCTTCCCCATCTTCGTTGATGCTATGCAGCTCGATCTTGTCCCCGCCATTTCCCTCCGCGGCAACCTGAATAATAAATTTGTCCCCGGTAGAAAAGTTTTGGACATCTTCGAGTATTATATTAAGTTTAAGTGCCCAATCTTCGTCGCCGCCAAAATTAATTTCATTGTTGGACTGCCCAGTGAGTTTTTTTAAACCATTTCCAGAAACAGTTTCCAATATCCCATCATCGTTTACTTTGGTATGCAGGTATTTGTAGCTGAGGGAGATTTCCTCACCATCCAGTTTGACAACTTCAAAAATAATGGAGGAGTTGATTTTGTTGTCAGAATCCGCAACATAGACACTTTCGACCAATGCCTGTCCATTGCGGCTATAGGAAGAAACTACTTCGGCCCCTGAATCACTAACAAATCCCTTTTGTGTATCAAGGCGATACGTTCCGTCAAGCAGTTTTTGTTTATCGGCAGCCCCTTTAGGAAAATCAAGGGAAACGATCTCACCATCCATATCAATAATAATATCCCCGGGCATAGGATCGGCCCAGGGTTCAAAAAAGTTATATCCTGTTTCCCCGTTTAAACCATAGCCCTCCCGGTGCAGCTTGTTTACCTCCTGCACCAGATTGTAGGCCAGATCGTCCATGGCAGCCCGGTATTCGGGCAGGGTTTCATTGAAGGATTCCAATAGACCCTTTAATTTTCCCCCCTGTATATCTTTCAGCTCAAAACCAAAATCGTTTTTTATAGAAAGTACTCTTTCCCTGCTTCCCTCATTAAAGGAGGACACTTTTTCCAGCGGGAAAAAAAGATCGTCATGCAGAAGAGTGCGCCCTCCGGCCACTACTTCCACAGCACCATTATCTTTTTGCCTGACCTGGACATCAATAAACCTGCTCAGTTGTTCAATGCGAAGATCCCTTTCATCGAGAAGTTCGTTGGAAACTGTGCCAAGGGACTGGAAAAAAACTATTCGCTCGTTGATACTGGCGATCTCCCCGGCAAGGACATTGATCTCGGAAAGGCAATCATCGAGCTCTTTTTCCGTATCGAGACATAGATCATCAATGTTGTTATATATCTCCCTGATGACCTTGGAGAGGGTTTCGGATTGTTCCACCAAACTGACGCGCGCGGCGTAGCTTTCCGGATTGGTGCTCAGCTCTTGCCAGGCATCGAAAAATTCACTTAGGTAAGTATTAATTCCCGTGTCGCCTGGTTCGAGAAAGATCACTTCCAAGGCAACAAAGGTATCCCCAAGCTGGGCCCAGTAATCCCGCTGGCTAAGGGATTGCCGGATCTGACTATCATAGAATTCGCTTTTGATGCGCTCGATCGCCGAAACGTTTACCCCATAGCCCGGTGGGGTCTCCACCCCGGCCACGGCAGGTGGGACCAGGGCCTTGAGGTTCATAAT
>DUNV01000062.1 GCA_012839215.1 Bacillota bacterium | reverse complement strand
TCGTCCTATAAGGAGATGGTGGCATCCGCCCTTGAAGGGCTGGAGTGGCTGGGGCTGACTTTTCAGGCCTTTATTAGCCAAAAACATCCCGCCAAGGCGGAGAGGGTTTTTACGATGGAATATAGCCAACTAGCATCGGTGCTGAGGAAGGTGGAGGAGGGTTTGCGGGAGGGCAGACCAGAGAGCGTTTGCGATGTTTTTGAAAATGAGATTTCCTCTTTCCTAGATAAGATGTCACCTTTGGTGGAGGAAATGTTGGAAATGGAAAAAATTTAACATTTGTCTGCTGATGCCGATAAAGTGTTAGGATGTAGTTCTGAGATATTCAGCTGGAAGGAGCCGTCATAAATGGGTAAAGGAAGGTGGAAAGAGTGAAGGTTGATGGAATCGATCATGCCCAACTTAATAAACTTTATGACTATGCCCAGAAAACGGTTCAGGAAGGCCAAAAGCATGATCCCAAGCAGAAACAACAGCAAAGGGTACTCAACAAGGATCAACAGGTTTCAATCTGGGATAAAAGTAATATTGAGGATCTTGAGGAATCTATCGAGAAACTTAACTCTACAGCTGAGGCTTTTAACGTTAGCCTAAAGTTTTCCGTTGACGATCGAACAGATCGCATTGTCGTCAAAGTGATTGAGCGCAAAACGGAAAGGGTTATCCGGGAAATTCCTCCGGAACAGGTTTTGAATATGGTGGCCCAGATCCAGGATCTAATCGGTGTCTTTGTTGATTCACGCCGTTAATTTGCCTTTAACCGCTTGCTAGAAAAGTTTGAGGTGATAGTTTTATGTCCAGGATTACCTTTGGGGGGTTGGCTTCCGGATTGGATACCAATGGCCTGATTAACGGGCTACTTGAACTGGAACGGTTGCCTATTGTGCAAAATGAAGAACGTATCAAGGTCTTGGAGCAGAAAAAGGATGCTTGGCGGGATATCAATATGCGGCTGCGAAATCTGCGCAGCGTAATACAGGAGCTTTGCAAGGAGGAAAACATACTCGCCAAACAGGCTTATTCGACGAATTCATCCATTGTGAGGGCTGTTGCTGACCCTACCGCGAAAAATGCTTCTTACGAGCTGAAGGTTGACAGGCTGGCCACAAATCATACGGTGGCCATGCAGGCTGATATACAATCCCTTCTCGGCAAAAGCGCTGTAGAATCCCTTAACATGGCTGGAGTATTTCTCCTTAATGGTGTTGAAATAGAGGTTGAGAATGGGGATTCATTGCAAGATTTGCAAAGTAAAATTAATAATTCCGAAGCCAACGTAGAAGCGAGCATTATCGCCGGTCATTTGCTTTTAAAAAGTGGCACGAGCGGGACTGATGGCAGTTTGGAGATGTCATACAAGTCTGGGAACAATGTTCTCAATACGCTAAAAATTTATAACAGCGGCGGAGGGGGCAGTTTCTACCATGAAACCCTGGAGGCAAGGGATGCCCTATTAAGTATTAACGGCATCAGCGTAATCCGCCCAAGCAATGAAATTGATGATCTTATCGATGGTGTTACTTTTAACCTTCTTGATGAAAGTGGGGAAAGTGTTTACCTTCAGGTTTCTGTTGATGCAGAAAGGGCAGCTGGTGCTTTTGCTGCTTTTGCCGAACAGTACAATTCTGTCAATGAGTTTATCAGGGAAAAACTGCAAAAGCCCGAGAAAAATAGCATTGGCGATGTGGGGTTGCTCCGGGGGGATACGGCACTAATGCGAATTGAAAGAAGTATGCGCAGTTTGATCACCTCCCCAGTTTCCAATTATCGCTATGAAACGGAGGAGGGCTGGGAACAGAAGAAATATTATTCTTTTAGTTCCCTTGGTATTAGCACGATTGATGAAGAAGGATACCTACAATTTGATTCCGAAAAGCTATTGAGGGCCCTGAAGGACGATCCTGAGGCTGTTTTTGAGCTACTAAAATTTGAGATAGAAGATGAGAACGGTGTTGCTACGGGCCAGTTTGGTGGCCTTGCTGTAACGTTGGATAACTATCTGCGGAGGCTTCTCATCAGCGAGCAGGATGGGTATGGGGGATCGACCACACCAATGGCAGTGCAGCAGGAGCAGGCCATCCAGAGGCGTATTGATGAGTTGGAACGCCGCAATGAGGCTCGCGAGGAAAGGATCTTGCGCTATGAGGAACGCCTGATACGCCAATTTACCAGTTTGGAAAAATATATTTCCGAAATGCAATCAAAAGGGGAGGATTTGGCCAGGATGATCGGCCAGCTTTCCAACCAGCAAAACCAGAAATAGCATTATTTTGTTATAGTTTTGTCATAGATACGTTATAGAAAGGAGTGGTTTTCTGGTGGGGGCCAACCCGTATGCTAAATACCAGCAAACCCAAATTGAAACGGCTGATCAGGAAAAGCTTTTGCTCATGCTTTATGATGGGGCCCTGCGTTTTCTGGGCCGCGCCCGCAAGGCGCTCCTGGAAACAGATTTGGAGGGATCCAATAACAATCTGATCAGGGTTCAGGATATCATTGCCGAATTGATGGCCTCCCTCGATCTGGAAACAGGTGAAGTTGCTGTTTCTCTGTTTCAACTCTACGAATACATGCACTTTCTGCTTGTGCAGGCCAATATAAAGAAATCCACGGAACCACTGGAACAGGTTGAAGGTATGCTGGTGGAACTTAGGAATACCTGGAAAAAGGCCCTGGGGGTGGAGCAGGAAACAGTTACAGATAATAAACCGGCGGATTCTACACCAGCCAAAGGGTCAATTGCTCCTTTGCCTGATCAGGAAAATACCGTGGATAAGATAGGAAGTTTGGCGGGCTATGATAAGGGGGGACGCGAAGAAAGTACCCTGCGAAAGGGGTATAAGGGGGTAAATATCAGTGGTTAAGAAGTTGTTGGCCAAGTTTGATATGCTTCTCTGCCGGGAAAAAGATCTTCTCAGCAGGCCCCTTCCGGAAAGGGGGAAGGAGGAGGATACGGATGCCTCCAGCCGCGAAATGGAAGAAGCACTCAGTGAACTCCGGGCGCTGGGGAAAGAATATTTTGAGGAACTGACTAGGCTGGCCGCTGATAAAGCCAAAGAAAGGGAGCTCTGGCGCGAACTGGCCTTCCTACAGGAATTGCATCGCAAAAGGAAGGAAAATATTTTTCTTGGCGGCAAAAGGTTGGGGTTAATAGGGAAGGAACTGGATCGGTTACAAGCGGAGAAGAAGGCGTACTCTGCCTATTCACCGGGTTTAGGGAGAAAGGAAGCCGGCTTTGTCGATAGCAAGTTCTGATCCCTGGTCTATTTATAATAATATTATTACCAACAATAGTATGCCGGGTTTTTACCCGGGTTTTTTTTGTTTATATTTGGCGGAAGGAATTTATACCCTTTTGGCGAATAAGTTGTAAACATGTACACTTTTTGGGGAAGTATGCGATAGTGGGTGAGTTGTTTGTTTAAAAAAGATCTTGTACTGAGCGAATTGACTGCCAGCCTTGATGTTTCTGCCCTGCGGCAAAAAGTAATTGCCAATAATATTGCCAATTTAAATACACCTGGTTACAAGCGTTCCTTTGTCCCTTTTGATGAAGAACTGCACCGTGCCCAGGGAGGAAGGTTGCCCCTGAGAAGGACGCATCCAAGGCATCGGGGTGGCAGGGGCCCTGTGGGCGATCCTCGCGTTATTACGGAAAGGGGGACGAGGCGGCGGACCGATGAGAGCAATGTGGATTTGGACCAGGAAATGCTGGATCTTGTCACCAACCAGTTGCGCTACAATACGCTGATACAACAGGTTAGCGGGAAATATGCCAATTGGCGTTATATCATTAATGATGGGAGAGGTTAATTGTGGAAATATTCCGCTCATTTCAGATCAGCGGATCGGCATTAATGGCTGAAAAGCTGCGGGTTGATACGGTGGCCTCCAATCTAGCCAATATACAAACGACAAGAACAGCCGCCGGGGGGCCTTATCGGCGTAAGACCGTTGTTTTTTCCGAGCGGCTGAGCCGGGTGCGGGAGATACCTCCAGCTTATCGGGGCCGGGGGGTAAAGGCTGCCTTTGTGTTGGAAGATCCCAACCCTCCCCGGCAGGAGTATGATCCCGAACACCCTGATGCCAATGAAGATGGTTTCGTTGCCTATCCCAATATCGAAATGGCCAAGGAGATGACCGATCTCGTCACAGCATCCCGTTCCTATGAAGCCAGCAGTACGGCCATCAATACAGCCAAAAGTCTTTATTTAAAAGCTCTGGAGATCGGACGTGGTTAAGAGCAAAGTGAAGGGAGCGAATTTTGTATGCAAGTTAACCCGTTTGTTGTACCCTTGCCGGTAGAGCCCAAGGATGAGAAGAAAAGGGAGTTTGCCCCCGGTTTTGGGGATATGATTAGAGAAGCGCTTGATAAGGTCAACCGGCAACAACTGAAGGCGGATGAAGCAACACGTCAGTTTCTTTCCGGGGATATGGAAGATATTCACCAACTCATGATTGCCAGCGAACAAGCCCGGGTTTCCCTGCAGCTAACGATGCAGGTGACAACGAAAATTATCGAAGCCTACCGGGAAATGTCGCGCATGCAGGTCTAGGACATATAACAAATTTGCCAAACCCTCCGTCCCCGTGGCAGGTAGGGGGTGCTAATGGGTGGACGAAAAGAAAAACGTTATGGAGAGGGCCCTGGAACGCTGGCGGGAACTAAGTCGTCCCCGCCAGATTACTATTGCCGTTATATTTGTTGCATTGCTGATATCGCTGGTGCTGTTTCTCAGCACCGACTCCAAGCCGGAGTATGTGGCACTCTACAGCAACCTTGAACCGGCCCAGGCTTCTCCGCTAATACAGTATCTCAAAGAACAAAATATTCCATATGTCGTGGAGGATTTTGGCACGGCAATTGCGGTTCCTGCTGACAGGGTCGATGAATTGCGCATCGAAATGGCCGGTAAGGGTATGCCCTTTACCCAGGGTCTGGGTTTTGAAATTTTTGATGAGGAGAGCCTGGGGACGACCGATTTTGAACGCCAGGTGAAGATGCAGCGGGCACTACAGGAAGAACTGCGCCGTACTATTACCTCCCTCGATGCCATCATGCAGGCCAGGGTCCATCTTTCTATTCCCGAACCACAGCTTTTCATGCGGGAAAAGGGCGATCCTTCTGCTGCCATTTATTTGAAGCTGAATCCTTTTGTGCCCCTTAAGGAAGAGCAAATCAAGGGGATCGTGCTCCTCGTTGCCTCAAGCGTAGAAAATCTAAGGGCGGAAAACGTTGTCGTTATCGATTCTGCCGGTAATATGCTCTATGATGTGGCCGATGGGGGAGATATTTTTTCGGCTATGGCCGATTCATCGCTGAAGCAACTGGAGATAAAGCGCAGTTTCGAGCTGGAGCTGGAACGCCGGGTGCAGGGGATGCTGGAAAAAGTTTTTGGGGCGGGTAGAGCCCTGGCACTGGTCACGGCGGACCTTGATTTTGATGCCCGGGAGTTGACGGTGATTACTTATGATGAAGAGGGCGTGCCCCGCAGTACCCAAATAATCGAGGAAAATTTTGATGGAGAGGGAGCGGTCCTGGGGGAAGTGGGCGAGGCCAATTACCCGGGCTATGTGGGTCTCATTCCCGGGGGTGAAAGTCACTATGATCGCCGCGAGGAGATCATCAATAGTGAAATTTCCGAGACAACGGAGAGGGTTATTGCGGCACCCGGAAAACTTCTCGGTGTGCATACTTCTGTCGTGGTCGATACCGGCAAAGAGGCCATGCCTGAGGATCAGCTGGAGCAGATCAGGGGAAATGTGAGGGAACTTGTTTCTGCTGCTATTGGCCTTGATGAACAAAGGGGCGACAGTATCAGTGTCCAGGGTATGAGTTTCGATACGACTTTTATCGATGAGATGGAGGCTTCCTTTGCCAAGATCGATGAGGAAAAAAGAAGGCAGGAGAATTTCCGCCAAGCTGTCCTCGGAGGGGCTGTTCTGATTACTCTGATCATGTTATTGTTGGCGCTGAGGAGAAGGCGTATTCTGCGGGAACAAAGGGCCCTCGCCACCCCCGATGGTGTGCCCTTGGAAAGTTTGCTGGGGTTGCAGCTGATGGATGAAGAATTTGCGGATGGGGAGCTTGTCCCCGGGGATACAGCCCGGGAGCGGGCGCAAAGGCTTGCAGAGGAAAATCCGGAGGCTGCTGTTGCAGTTTTTAGGGCATGGTTAACTGAGGAATAGTCCTTAATTGAGAACCAAAGGAGGATACTAGTGCCGCGGGATGAAATGCTAACGGGGAAAAAAAAGATAGCCATATTTCTATTGGCCATGGGGCCGGATATTGCTTCGCGGCTTCTCAAAATGCTTCCGGAGCAGGAAATCGAAAATATTTCCATGGAAGTTGCCAACCTTAGCATGGTTAAAAAAGAGGTTAGGGATGAGATCATCGACGAGTTCCTGCTTTTGGCGGAGGCCCAGCAGGTCATGCTGGAAGGCGGCGTGGAAATGGCCCGGGAGCTGCTCGAAAAAACCCTGGGGCACAACAAGGCCACGGAGATTATCAAGCGGCTTAAAGAGCAGATAAAAGTCAAGCCCTTTTCTTTTGTCCGCCATACCGAGCCCAAACAGCTGGTAAATATGATCAGCGGGGAGCATCCCCAGACCATTGCTCTCATCCTTTCTTATCTTGATACACAGCAAGCGGCCATGATTCTATCCGATCTTCCCATGGACGTCCAGGCCGATATTGCCAAGCGTGTTGCTTTGATGGATCGCACCTCCCCAGAGATATTAAAAGAGGTGGAGGATGTGCTGCGGGAAAAGGTCACCAGCATCTTCCAGCAGGATTTTACCCAGGCTGGCGGGATCGATGCTGTTGTGGGAATTCTTAACAGCGCGGACAGAGGCACGGAGAAGCTGATTCTAGAGGAACTGGAAAAGGAAGATGCAGAACTGGCCGACGAGATCCGCAAGCGCATGTTTATCTTTGAGGACGTTATCACCTTGGATGATGCCTCGATTCAAAGGGTTGTCCGGGAAGTTGACAGCAAGGACCTGGCCAAGGCACTCAAGGGTGCGAGCGAAGAGGTCAAGGAAAGAATTTTCCGTAATATTTCCAAGCGTGCCTCGGAGATGCTGCGTGAAGATCTGGATTTTATGGGACCCGTGCGGTTGCGTGAGGTGGAGGAGGCGCAGCAGCGCATTGTAGGAATTATCCGCCGGCTTGATGAGGCCGGAGAAATAATTATTTCAAGGGGCGGTGACGATGCCATCATCATCTAGGATTTTAAGAGGCCTGGCTGTAAAGGGCTGGAAAACATACTACCCCCGGCAAGGGGAAGGTGAGGTTTCCGTAAAGGAAAAGGAACCTTCCCCAGACATGCCCTCCGTGGCGGAGCCCCCCCAACCTTCCAAGGAGGAAATCGAGGAAGAAAGAAAGGCAATTTTGCAGCAGGCCCGGGAAGAAGGCGAGGAACAGCGCCGCAAGATTATTGATCTGGCCCGGCAAGAAGCTGAAAAACTACGTGAACAGGCGCAACGTGATGGTTTTGCCAAAGGCCGGCAGGAAGGGGAAAAAGCCGCCGAAAAGATGAAGGACGAGGCCAGGAAAAAGCTTGAGAAGGCCCACCAACAGTATGAGGCAATATTGGCGGATGCCGAGCCGGAGATGATTCGCATCGCTGTCAATCTTGCGGAAAAACTTCTTAATACTCAACTTGAGATAAACGAAGGGCTCATTGTGGGCATAGTTTCCCGCTGCCTGGAGGCACTTCCCGGTGGGCAGGAGGTCATAGTGCGGGTTAACCCACATGATGAAGCTCTTTGCCGGGAGAAACTGGACATTCTCCGCACGCTACTAAAAAGTGATACCGTTTTGGAGATCCGGGGCGATATAGAGATTCAACCTGGAAGTTGCCGGGTGGACACAGAGGAAGCCGAGGTTACCTTCAACCTATCCAGGGAACTGCAGGCCCTGCTCAAAAAACTCCTGACACTAGCAACATAGGTGCAACACGGGGACGGTTCTCCTGTTGCAAACATATTAATATTTTTCTTAGGGTCTGCAACAGGAGAACCGTCCCCGTGTTGCACAACAGGAGAACCGTCCCCGTGTTGCAGTGCAGAGAGGAAGTGAAAAAGTGCAACAGGAGAACCGTCCCCGTGCTGCACTGTATAGCAGGTATTATGAGGAAATTATGGCTCACCCCCTTTTGGAGATCAAAGGCCGTGTTACCCAGGTTATTGGGTTGGTGCTGGAGGTAAGTGGCCTGCATCCCTTTGTGGGTGAGGTTTGCCTGATCGAGGTGGAAAAGGGCAGGGAGCCCCTTGCAGCGGAAGTTGTTGGTTTTCGGCAGGGTCGGGCGCTGTTGATGCCCCTCGGCAATTTGAGCGGGGTTGGTCCAGGATGCCTGGTAAAACAAACAGGTTTTCCTTTTAATATTAACGTGGGTAGCGGGCTTTTGGGCAAGGTCCTCGATGGGCTTGGCCAACCGATTATGGATGGGGAAAAGTTGGAGGGCTCCTTTGAGGAGTATCCAGTGGAAGCCTCCCCACCAAATCCTCTCGAAAGGGAACCTATTAACAAGGTAATGGCTACCGGTGTGAGGGCCATTGATACCCTTTTAACCTGTGGACAGGGACAGCGGATCGGCATCTTTTCTGGGAGCGGTGTGGGTAAGAGTTCCCTTTTGGGGATGATTGCCCGTTATAGCGAGGCTGATGTGAACGTAATCGGGCTGGTGGGGGAACGTGGGCGGGAAGTTTTGGATTTTATTAATAAAGATTTAGGCCCGGAGGGTCTCCAGCGTTCCGTGCTGATTGTTTCCACTTCTGATAGGCCCGCTCTAGAAAGGGTCAAGGCAGCCCTGGCGGCGACAGCCGTTGCTGAATATTTTCGCGATCAGGGGCAAAAGGTTGTCCTGATGATGGATTCGGTGACACGTTTTGCCATGGCCTTGCGGGAAATTGGCCTGGCCATTGGGGAACCACCGGCTACAAAGGGGTATACTCCTTCAGTTTTTGCTGCCCTGCCACGCTTGCTGGAACGTTCGGGCACCTCCCGGCACGGTTCCATTACTGGTTTTTATACCGTTCTGGTGGATGGCGACGATATGAATGAACCCATTGCCGATGCTGTGCGGGGTATCCTGGATGGCCATATTGTGCTTAGCAGGAAACTAGCTTCGCAAAACCATTATCCCGCTATTGATATTCTTGGGAGTGTCAGCCGCCTGATGCCCTCGATCGTGGATGGGGAACATCTGCGCCTGGCTGGTCACATCAGGGATCTGCTTTCCGCCTACCGGGAATCAGAGGATCTCATTAATATTGGGGCCTACGTGAAAGGTTCCAATGCCCGCATTGATGAGGCTATTGCCCACCAGGAATCCCTCAACCAATTTTTGCGCCAGGATCTTTCCCAGTCCATTTCCTGGCAAAATAGTAGGGAGGCAATGGAAGGTCTTTTTGCTCCACCCTCTTAAATAATTTTTTTTTCGGGCGAAAATATAGTTGGGAGTAGTGATTTTTGATCATGGTTTTTAAGTTTCGGCTACAAAAGGTTCTTGAATACCGCGAAAAACAGAAGAAGCTGGCCCAGGAGGCATTGGTTCTTTCCCGGCTCGAGCTTCGGGAAATTGAGGATGAACTGGCACGCCTGGAGCAGGAGGAGGACAAGCTTTTTCAATTTGAGCGGGACAACCAGGGCTTGGCGCTGGAGCCGCTAACTCTTTTTTCTATCGAGAACTACCGCCACTATCTACAGGAAAATTACCAAAACGGCCTTCAGGCCCGGGCAGAACAGGAAAAAAAGGTAGAAAAAAAACGCTTTGCTGTGGTGGAGCGCTGGAAGGATTGCCAGATCCTCGAGAAATTGAAGGAAAACGCCCATGATGATTTTAGACAGGAAGAGAAGGTTCGTGAACAATATCTGAATGACGAGATTTCTCTTTACGGCTATTTACGCAAGGAGAAATAGTATCTTTTTGTATCTTTGATCGGGAAGGAGGTGAAAAATGATAAATGGGAATGGATATGGTACCCTCTGCGGCACCAGTGTCACAGGAAGTTGTGGCCAGGGAACAGGTTTCCCGTAAAGGGGGAGGGGACGTTTTTGCCGCCCTTCTGCAGCAAATTACCTCGGCTCGTCTTTCCCCACAGGAGGGGCCCAGGCAGGGGGAAAAGGCAGTTCCTTCCGAACAAGGTATAGAAAATGAGGCCGACCTGGAAGAACCAGCCGGGCAGGTTCTCTCCGGGGAAATAGCGATACCGTTTCAGCTACCCCTGGATAATCTTTTCCCGCCGGAGGGCTCAGTTGATGAGCAACCGGGGGAATTAACGGGCAGCCAGGGTTCGTTTCCCGTGGAAGGGATGGGAGCGATAGGTGTCATCCTGGAAATGTTCCCCAACCTGGAAGAAGAACTGGGAAGCTTGCCGCCGGAGGAACTGTTTGCGTTGGAACAAAAGCTGATTTCCGGGGAAATCCCCTTACTTGACGGAAAAGGTTTTTTGACGCCCGAGGCAGGTAATGTTATTTTCACTTACCTGGGAAAGGCAGAGGTGCAGGAAAATCTACAATCGCTTGCCAGCCCGGCTTTCACAGGCCAAATGGAGATGGTGGAAAAATTCCAGCCGCCCTACCAGGGTGATGGGAAAACCATTTCGGAAGATTTTTTGCCTGTGGCCGGCAGCCTTGAGGGTGATCCACCTGTTGAAACCCAGCCAGGTTTGGAAAAGCAACAGAACCCAGCTAACTTGCCCAGGATGGGGGAAAATGGCCTACCGGTGGCTGATGCCCCCGATGCCGTCCCGGAAGGTCAAATTCCTAGCGGTAAGGAAGACAACTCCGGTGAGCAAACTCCCGCGGGAGCTGCTTCCGGGAATAGGATAAGGGTGGAGGGCTTTTCGGGATCCCTTCCTTCCGGGGGAAAAGCCCCACCGGCGGGGGAAGCGCCGCCGATGGATGTTTGGGAAAAGGGGCCCTTACCAGAGTTTCCCCTCAATGGAGAGGAGGCTTTGGGCAATTCCCAGGGCCAGGGCGGGGGTGACTTCATTTCCTCTTCCCTAAACCGTTCCGATGAAACGCCGGCTGGCTGGCGGGCTTTGCCCCATCTTAATTTTGCACAACCCGGGGAGCTTGCCGCACAGGTTGCTGAAAAGATGACACTGTTTACCCGCCCAGGGGAGCAGGAACTGCGCATGAGATTGCAGCCCGAATTTCTTGGCGAAATCCTCATTAAAATGAAAAGGATCAAAGGAGTTTTAACGGCTGAAATTGTGACGCAGAATATTGCTGTCAAGGAACTTCTCGAGGGTCAAATGGATGCTTTGCGTCAGCGTTTTCAGCAAATGGAAATGCATGTGGAGGAGTTTCATGTTTTTCTGGACAGTGACAAAAATGGGGGGGGCGATAGGGGAACAAATGAAAATTCTGCTGGTGGGAAGCCCGGCGCTTTTGTTCCGAAGGGTGCCTATGGCCGGGAAAAGGATGGAGATCTAAATAGGTATGGTGAAAATGGCAGGGTAAATTATCTTGCCTAACGGAAGGGGAGTTGACACCTTGGAGGTTGGCCCGACTGGTCATGCAGGCAATTCTTCTGTGGGGAACAGCCAGAAGAAGGATAGTGGCATGGAGCTGGGAACAGAAACATTTTTAAAGCTGCTTGTGACGCAAATGCGCTACCAGGACCCTTTTAGCGGGGGACAGGATATGGGCGAATTTATGAACCAGGTGGCCCAATTTACCATGCTTGAGCGCCTCATTGAGCTACAGCGGACGATGGAGGCATCCGCGCAGCAGCAAGGTTATACGCAGGCATTGAACCTGCTCAATAGGAATGTGGAAATAAATGATAACGGCCTTATTTCCCAGGGGGAGGTTACCGCCGTCCGTTTTGTAGGGGGGCAACCCCGTGTCCGGGTAAATGGGGAAGAATACACGCTCGACATGATTACGATGATCGAATAGTGGTTCCATAATTGCAGCAGACGCCCCGTAAAATGGGGTAAATGCGAAATAAATGAAGGGGGTGAAACGGTTGAAAAATAAGGGGGTCCATATCCCATTTTTACCTCAAAGAACGGAGCCAATCCTGCCGGCTAAAAAATCTTCCGCTCTACCGGCTGGAAAGTCTTCCCCATTTGAACGGGTACTTGGGGAGGCCATTGCCGGCAATAAGCTGAGCTTTTCTGCCCATGCCAGGCAGCGGTTGGAATCCAGAAGCATTTCCTTCGATAACGAGGAACTTGGCAAGCTTGGGCGGGCAGTGGATAAGGCTGCCGCGAAGGGTTGCCGTTCCTCGCTGCTCATCTATCGGGACATGGCCCTTGTTGCCGGTGTGCCGACGCGCACCATTATTACCGCACTGGATGGAAAAAGCATGAAGGAGCATGTTTTTACCAATATTGACAGTGCTTTAATTGTTGAATAAAGGGCTGGACCTCCAGTAGGAAGCCCCGGGCTGTGGAATGATTGAAGCAGCCCCAATAACGCCAGTTTTTTAAAGACAGGGAGGTCTTTATAAATGTTGCGATCACTTTCTACGGCTGTTTCTGGCTTGCGTAACCACCAGAACAAGCTGGACGTTGTCGGTAACAATATTGCCAACGTCAATACAGTGGGTTACAAAAGCGAAATGGTACGTTTCCAGGATATTTTCAGCCAGATGATCAAGGGGGCCAATGCGCCCGCAGCCGGGCGGGGAGGAACAAACCCCGTGCAGGTCGGCTTGGGGATGGCACTCGGTTCCACAACGACAGTTCATACCGGGGGAGCGGTAACGGCCACTGAGCGGGAAACGGATTTGGCCATCGAGGGAAATGGTTTTTTTGTCGTTAGCGATGGAACACAGAACTATTATACCAGAGATGGATCCTTTTCCCGGGGTTACAGCGGGGAGTTGCTCACCTCCAGCGGTCTCAAACTGATGGGCTGGCAGGCGGTAAAGAGTTATGAGGATGAAGATGGGAGGCCAATCGATCCAAATGTGCCGGGGGCCATCGAGGTCTACAAGATTAATACATCCGATCAGCTTAGTGAAATCAATATTCCGCTGGGTGAGGAACTGATGGCCAAGTCGACCGAAAATATTTCTTTTGCCGGCAATCTGGACTCCGGAATGGAGGTGGGTGGCTCCCACGAATATATCACCTATTTTTATGATTCGCTGGGCAACCGCTATAACCTCATTTTTGAATTTACAAAAAGCGGCGAGAACAAATGGGATTATGAGATATCTTTCATTGATAAAGAAGGGGAAAGGCAGGAGATCGATAAGGACAACAATGAGTCAATAAATTTCACCCCGGGTGGAAGCTTCTTTGACGAATTGGCTGATCCTGACGACGATCCCACAATATATTCCCTTGCGATTGATGCAGGCGAACTTGGGGTTGGTGTTGGCGCAAGGGATGTGCATATAACCCTCGACTTTAGCCTGCTGAATCAGTTCAGCTCCCCAAATTCGCTTACCGTTAAGGCGCAGGATGGCTATGCCGCGGGCGAGCTGGTCTCCTTCAATGTGGAGCAATCCGGTGTGGTGACCGGCAGTTATTCCAATGGACTTAACCGGATCCTGGGCCAGGTGGCCCTGGCCTCCTTCTCCAACCCCGAAGGGCTGATGAAGGCCGGCTCCAACCTCTTCGATTATACGGTCAATTCGGGGGATCCGCGGATTGGCGTTCCCGGAGAGATGGGGCGGGGCCTGATTCAATCAAGGGCTTTGGAAATGTCCAATGTCGATCTGGCCCATGAGTTTACAGAGATGATTACCACCAGCCGGGGTTATCAGGCCAATGCCAGGGTGATCAGTACCTCCGATGAGGTGCTGACGGAACTGATCAATATCAAACGCTAGTGGTATAAATTAGGGATATGCAGGAGGCTTGCCGCCCTAAAAAGGGTCAGCCTCCTGCCCCATTATTATTATATATTCCTTTATTAGCAGGAATTTCCTATGGCAGTGTCGAAAAAGCCTACTTTAAGACGAACTAAAGGCGAACTAGAGGCAGCAGGGGAAACCTGTTGCAAATATTTTCGGGCAGGTGCTAGGTCAGAATAGATGAAAAAACTCGATTTTTTAACCATAGGTGGGATGGCTTTCGGCCTGGGCCTGGTAATCTGGGGGATTGCCATTGGAGGGCCGCTCAGTACCTTTGTCAATTTCCCCGGTGTATTGATCACAGTGGGTGGTTCCTTTGGGGCGGTGTTAATCAATTTTCAGTTGGGACAAGTAAGTCAGGTAATGAAGATTACCATGCAGGTAATCTTTGAAAAACAGGTGGAAATTAGCTCCCTGGGGGAATTGTTCGTTAATCTGGCCCAAAAATCCCGCCGGGAAGGTTTGCTGGCCCTGGAAGACGATATGGAGGAGATAGACGATCGTTTTCTACAGGATGGCTTGCAGATGGTTATTGATGGTTTCGAACCGGATTCCATTCGTGACATCCTGGAAACGGAAATTCATACGCTTTCCCAGAGGCACCAATTAGGGCAGAACCTTTTTCGCGTCTGGGGTTCCCTAGCGCCGGCCTTTGGTATGATCGGAACGCTGATTGGACTCGTCCAGATGCTTACCACACTGGACAGTCCGGATACGATCGGTTCGGGTATGGCTGTTGCTCTGTTGACTACTTTTTATGGATCGATCCTGGCCAATCTGATTCTAATTCCCATTGCCGGGAAATTGGAGATCATGAGCGAGAAGGAAATTGCCTATAAGGAGGCCATTGTCGATGCACTTCTAGCCCTGCAGGCAGGTGTCAACCCGCGTATCTTGCAGGAAAAAATCAAAGCCTATCTTCCACCGGGGGAAAAGGAAATGGTTTATGGTAAAAAAACTTCCCCCAGCGGGGCCGAAAGCGAGGAGGCCATGGCTTCCTCCGGTCGATAAACAGTTGAACCCGATCTAATTGGACAACAATGGTACGGAGAGGCAATATGTAATGAAAAAGAGGGAAAGGAAAAAAGAATCAAAAGAGATCGGTGCTCCCGGCTGGATGGTCACCTATGGGGATATGACCACCCTGCTGCTGACTTTTTTTATTCTTTTGTTTACTTTTTCTTCGATAGATGTCAAGCGTTTTCAGGAGGTTATGTCAGCAGTCCAGCATTCTTTCATGGGGCGGACAGGCATTTTAATGGGAAGCACAGGTATTGAAGGCGAAGAAGGTAAAAGACTTGATAATCTGGAAGCATCGTCCCCGGATGAACTTGCCTCTGCTTTGGCGGAACAACAGGCAACTATGCTGGAAATGATGGCCCAGCTGGAAGAAACCTATGAAGAGGTCAAATCATTTTTGCGCAAGGCAGGCCTGGAGGACGACATTCAGCTACGGCTCGAGGATCGCGGCATTGTGATGGAGCTACCGGAACATATCCTTTTCGATTCTGGAGAGGCCGTGATCAAAGACGATTTTTATCCTACTTTCGATCTGCTCTCTGAGCTACTGGCCGGCTTGCCCAACCAGATTTTTATCGAGGGGCATACGGACGATGTTCCCATCAAGACATATCTTTATCCCAGCAACTGGGAACTTTCCGTGGCCCGGGCAGTGAGCGTGGCCCGCTATCTGGTGGATGTTCATGATCTCCCGCCCCGCAGGTTTGTTGCCACGGGCTACGGTGAGTATCATCCTCTTGATACCAACGAAACGCCTGAGGGCCGGGCACGCAATCGCAGGGTTTCCATTGTCATATCTATAGTAACATTCTAGGAGTGGCAGGTGGGTTTAATATGGCTGATGAAAAACGGGGTAGCGAGGAACAGGGAAAAAATCGCCCCCGCAGGGGTTTCAGGACCTATATCGCCCTAATTGTCGTTCTTTTGGTTTTCTTTCTGCTTAGCGGCGTGGTCTTTGTTGCTTTTCGCATCGGGCTTGTGGATAGATTGCTCAGCAGTATGGCTGCGGGTGTTGCCAGCGAAACGATGATAGAAACACCCCCGGAATATACATATGAGATTCCCGAGATCGTTGTTAACCTTTCCAATGGGAGCAGCCGCCGTTTTTTGAGCGTAAAATTTTATGTTGGTTTTGATGAGGTAAAACTGGAAGAAGAGCTTGAAAGACGTATGCCGGAAATCAGGGATGCTGTCCTCAGGATTCTTTGGGAAGTGAGCATAGAGGATATTGTTTCTATCGAAAGCAAGGAGGACCTGCGTGAGGAAATCAAGCAGACAATTAATGATCTGGTCGAAAGCGGTCAGATCAAAGGGGTCTATTTTTGGCATATCATGATCCAGTAAACTCCGCGTGGGAGGAGGTGCAGGACCCAGTTTTCGCTTGGCTTTTGGCAATAGGAAATTGGGCTATCTGTTGGCGGATAAATTAAGTCAAAAAGAAATTGATGCAATGCTCAGGAAACAGGAGGAACCTGTGGGAAAAAATGTTCCCCGGGTGGAAAAAGTGAACTTTGCCCCTTTCAGTCCCTCCGGTAAGGTTATAGAGGGGGGCAGAAAGGATCTAAATTATTTTAACCAGATACCGATGGTTATTGCCGGGGAGCTTGGCAAAGCACATTTAACGGTGCGCGAACTGCTGGAATTGGAAGAGGGCTCGGTCATCAGGCTGGATAAACTGGCTGGTGAAAGTGCAACAGTTTTAGTAAATGGGGAATATTTTGGCCTGGCTGAAATTGTTGTCATCAATGAAAAGTTTGGGCTTAGGGTTACGGAAATTGGATTGGCCGAGGAGGAGCAGGCCGAAAAATAACCGGGTGGCCGGGGAGAAGTGAGCGTAGCATGGGCTTATATGATTCATATTTGCGTATTTTTGTTTACCTTCCCCTGGTTCTCCTTTTCCTCTATCTTTTACTGCAACTATTTAAACATCTCAGCCCCTCACTGGGCTATCAAGGCCGAATCTATGTCGTTGAAAAAGTAATGATCTCACCCCGCGTTCTTCTCCTGGTAGTCAAAGTGGGTGAAGAGTACCTCCTCTTATCATCCGCTGCGTCTGGGGTTACTCTCCTCAAGGAACTTGGCAGGGATTGGGGGGAAGGATATCCGAAACATGATACTGGGAGGGATTATCTGGCCGTTCTTTTGGGAAAGAAATTTAGGAAAAAGAAGAATTTTAAGGAGGAATTTGATGATTTAACAAGAAAGTAGTAAATATTTCCCGGGAAGTTGCATTATTCTTTGCCTCC